>JABRWB010000090.1 GCA_039961635.1 bacterium | reverse complement strand
CGAGCGTCCACATCATGGCTACCGCAACATGGGAAAACGCCCGATCGACACCATTAACGAATTCCAAAAGAGCGTTAGACAAGATGGTTAGTAGTACAATTTGAAACTGACCACATTTCCATATTGGGGTCATGGCAATGGCTTCAGCCTCATTCTGCAGTTACGTTGTTTTTCAAAGGAGAAGGCCTTGCCGCATTTAGAATCGAATCATATAAATCGGATATCACATTTAATCAATGGGGAGATTTCAAGGATTTTTTGAAGTCGATTTTTGGCTGGGAGCCAAGTATTAGCGATTCAGATAGTTTTCATTCGTTAATATGGATAGACAACTATGGAATGTCGCTTGCGGTTTGGGAGTCGGCATCAGGTCCTTATTTGGCAGTTTGGGCGCATTATTCTTCTTCGCTCGATGATCTCCGCATTTATACGCTTGACCTAGTTGAAGATAATTCGTTTTATTCCCCACGGCAAGGAGAAACCAACATTGAAATAAGGGGTTTTGGCGGCATAGAATTAGGCACAGGTTTTGTTTTAGGCGAAGTGTCTTCAAAGGCAGCCAGTCTTAATGCAGAATTAATACAAGAGCGTTCCAATAATGTTGTTGAAAAGGATTACTGGTTAACCTACTACTTGCACAATTCCCCGGTGTCCACAATTTCATTCGACAAAGCGGGGGATTTTGGCACACTTGGGGTATGCGTATATGGAAGCGTAATAGCGGAAATACTTATTTCCCTTCCCAAAGACACCGTCAGCGAAGCGGAATGGAACAAGACTGTTCTTATGTACAGGGCTAAGTATGGCGATCCTGCGAGTTATAAGGATAACAATGCTTCCTACTTTTATTGGAATTACGTTCGTAATGGCGCATTACTTGCGTTGGAAACTTACGATGATACATATGTAATCCGCTATTCATCCAAGCAGTGGCAAGAAGTAAAATGGAGCCAGCCGGTGTCAGAGGGGAGGGTGGTTGATCCGAATATTTAAGTAAATGCACTCCACTATTATTGACAATCATTAATTACAATGCAATTTGTTTCATAGGATGTACTACTAATCATCTTATCTAACGCTATTATGGAATTCGTTAATGGTGTAAATCGGGCATTTCCCCAAATTGCAGTAGCCATGGTGTGGACGCTCGTTGTTGTAAAAGATCAGCCATTCGTTCAGGGCCTTTTGCAGTGAATCCACGGATTCGTAGAAGCGCCCCCCCCTTTCACCCCTCCCGCTAGTCTAATACTTGAACATTTCCCCCACTTTAAGGATGCTCGCGCCGAGGTTGCGGACGAGCTCGCCAAAGCCGTTGTCATTCGTGACGACGAATACGCTTGCGCCGTTGGTGTAATTGTTTCCTCAAGACGATAGGCCGCGCCTTTCGCGACGCGGCCTCTAGACCGCGCTCATTGTTTATCCGGGCGGGTGCCGCGTTTTAAGTCATCGCAGTTTTCGGTATATGTCATAGGGGAATGGTGTAGCGCCGGTCTTTAGATGGCCGGCATATCGCGTTTGGGTATGCGGGCGCGGGGAAATATGTTCCCGGAGGGAATGGGCATGCGTCCCGGCACGGGGCCTGGAGGCCGCGCTTCCTGCCTGCAATGCAAAAACCCGAATGGATGCGATCCCCTGTGAACTGCCGGTCATTATAGCGGCGGGAAGGGGGGTTGTCAAGAGGTAAAAGAGTTGACAGTTGGACAGTTGACAGTTAGAAATACCCAAGTTGACAGTTGGACAGTTGACAGTTGGACAGTTAAAACCAATGCATCGCCGCTCAAGAACGCGAAGCAACTGTCAACTCGGAACTGTCAACTGCTAACTTGTTTCCGGCGGGGCGGCGGGCGTGTGCCACACCCCCCTACGAATCGGAACGGCTTTCCATCGCCGCGCTATGCGTGTACTCCGGGCCGGACATTTGCGAATAGTGCGTCCGGTACTCTTCCGGGGGGATGCTCGTGCGCCATTTGCCCGACAGCGACGCCGCTGCCACTCCGACGACGAAAAACAGGACGACGAGCGCGGCGAAGGCGTATTTGTTGACCGGGCGGGGCTTCTTCTGCGGGCCGGACAGGAGCAGCGTGAGCGGGACCGGGCAGGCGTCCGCGCACTTAAGACAGGCGTGGCACTCGTCGGTCTCGACGGATTCGAGGCGGTGGACGGTTATCGCCGCGGGGCAGACCTTCGTGCAGGCCTGGCAGGAGATGCAGGTATCGGCGCTGCGCTTGACCGTGAGCGGGCTGACGACGCCGGCCAGCCCGAGCAGCGCTCCGTACGGGCATAGGTAGCGGCACCAGAAGTAAGGCACGAGGAAGCTTAGGATAACGAGGGCCGCGAGGACGGCCGCGGCGGTGGGGGAAATGTGCATGAAGAACTTCATCATCTTTATGTCGGCGACCTTGTTGTACGGGCTTTCGATGAAGCCGCGCAGGCGCTCCACCGACATTCCCCAGACGGAGAAGGCGAAAAAGACTAGCAAAAGGTACTTGATGGAGCGCAGCGGGAAGTCGAGCCAAGGCGGGACAATGATTTTGCGGCGGAAAGCGGCCAGACCGAGGCGGGCGAGGAATTCCTCGAGCAGGCCGATAGGACAAACCCAGCTGCAAAAAGCGCGCTTGAGCAAAAGGGCGGTGGCGAGAATAATGAGGAACAGCGCAAGTCCGGCAGGATGGATGTCGTTCCAAATGCCGGTTGCGGCCAGGTACTTGAGGCTGATGAGCGAGGAGATGGGCAGCCAGGCCTCGACTCCCGCGGGGCGGGGAAGGACGGGGCCGTCGCCGGCGAGCGAGCCTACGAAAATCGCGAACCGCCAGCCGATATTGATCGTGATCGCGAGGAACGCGAGCTGAACGAGAAGCCGGAAAGGCTGAATCGGCGAGTGGGCGGGCTTGCGGGCGAGACGGTCGAGGCCGCAGTACCACATCGAAAAAGCTTCGAAGCGGCGCCATAGGGCGGCGGGGAATCGCGTAGGCTTGGGAACGGGCGTCACATTTAGGTATTACCATACCTGTTTACCTGTTTGGAGACGGAAGATGTTTGTGAAGAGGAACACAATCCAGGATTTGGGAGGCGCGGCTCGCGCCGCGTGATTGAGGGATTGGATTATGCGCCCTGAAGGGCGCGCTTCCCGGTTTTGCTTATTTTTCATGGAATGGAACATTCGCGGACGCCGGATGTCTAATCCGGTGCTTCGGCGGCCGCGACGCACCTCCTTGTGTAAGGCCGTACGGAGCATTTTGCGGTATAATTTCGGCCGATGGGCGAAGTGAAAGACGAAAGCGGTATGCAGTTCAGCTTCGAATTCAAGCCGGAGCCGGAGTTTGACGCCCGGATGCCGGAGCAGTTTTTCGTGCGTGCGATGCACTCCAACAAAGGCGTGTTTTTATCGCGCGAGTTCTTGAAGATGGCCGAGAGCCTGGACGCAAACGAGGTGGCCGGGCATTTGATGGAAGATTTGAACCGGGAAAGCGAAGGCGAAATCAATCCGGTGCTGATGCTGTATTACCTATTCACCGACTTCAAGGAAGAGTTCCCTCGGATGATGCTGATGAAAGGCGGGAGCGCAAAAAAGGAAGAGGGGTCGTAGGTTTAAGACGCCCGGCGACAGGCGCGGCCGCAAATTATGATTCCCCGGATAACGCCGCTTTCAATTTGCGCGCGGCGGATTCCACATCGTCCGCGCCGATAATCGCGCCGATGGCCGCGATGCGGGTTCCGCCGATTGCCGCGAGCTCGTGCGCGTTGTCTGCATTCACGCCGCCGAGGAAGACAAGAGGAAAATCTCCAGCGGTTTCGAGCGCGCGGCGGGCGGATTCGACGCCGATGCCGAAAACGGCTTTTCCGTCCTTTTTCGTCGGGTAAATGGGCGAGAACCAGGCGTAATCGGCGCCGGCGGCTTTGACACGGCCGATTTCGCCTATCGTGTGAGCCGAGTAACCGATTACAGCATTGCGGGCGAGCTGGGCGCGCGCTTCCGCGATGGTAGGGTCGCCGGCTCCAAGATGGACGCCGTCCGGATCGAGCGCGGACACAAGGTCGAGGTTGTGGGAGAGCACCCAAGGCACGCCGAGATCGCGGCAGATGGCTGCGATCGGGCGCGCCGCGGATATAAAGGGAGGGCCGGATAACTCCTTGAACCGGACTACGACAACGTCAACTCCTCCGGCGACGCCCTGAGCGACCAATTCCGGAATCGCGCGGCCGCGGGCTGCCGCCGTGTCGGTGATCATCCACAGCCGCGCGTCATTCAGCCAGGATTTGGGAGCAGTGTTCATTGGAATTCTATTCCGCCTCGATGCGCTTGGGTTCGATGGCAGCCCATACGGATTCGAGACCGGGGCCGACGAGCTGGCTGACCGCGTCTTCCACATCTTGGAATGTGCGGCGGGTCTTGGCGACGAATTCGGAATCGAGAGCCTGCGCATGCGCAAAATGGTCGTTCATTTTGAGCTTTCCGCCGATGAAAGCGGCGTAAAGCAGGTGGAGTGCGACACCGAGGTCGCTTTTAAGCTCGGATGGAGCGGCGGAGATTAGCTTGGCCGCGACTGAAAGAACGCGGCTGGCGGACGCCGCGATTGCGGCGGGGACGGAGACGGCCTGGCGGTAGATTTCTTCTTCGGTGAGGGGTGGATCGGATTCGGGAGCTGCGCCTTTGGCGAACTGATTTAATGCTTTGAGCGCTTCCTTCTGTTTGTCCAGGAGCTTTTCGAAGTGCGCCGCGGCGTCTTCAAGCTCCCAGGCGTACGCATCCGCTTCGGATTTGGAAAGTGCGTCGGGATGCGCCGAAACGAGCCGGGAGAGCGACTTGCGGCAAAGCGAGGTGGCGAATAAACCCGCCAAGCCGGCGGCCATTCCGCCGTCCGGAAACTTGGCTCCCTCCGCCATTTTTTCTGCTAAAACGCCGATCGGTTTTTCGGTTACGTGTCCCACGGATTCCTCCAAAATTAAAATTGCGGTCTCCAAAGCATCGTATGATTGCGCTTGATCCAGCGGCCGCCGATCATCACGTCGCTTACGATGTCCTGGCCCATCCGGTAGGGGATTTCGGCGGGATCGGATACGTCAAAGATGATTAAATCGGCATCTTTACCGGGAGCAAGCGTACCCTTGCGATGTGCGCGGCCGAGGGAATACGCGGCGTTGACGGTTGCAGCTGTGATGCATTCCTCCGCGGTCATCCGCATTTTGAGTGCTGCGAGCGTCATGACAAGGGGCATCGAGAAAATCATGCTGCTGCCGGGATTGAGGTCGGTTGCGAGCGCGACCGCGGCGCCCGAGTCGATCAATCGGCGCGCCGGGGCGTAACCGTCGCTTCCGACGAAAAAGATTGTTCCCGGCATCAAAATGGCTACTGTATCAGAGTCGGCGAGGGCGGTGATTCCGGATTCGCCGATTGCGCCAAGGTGGTCAACGCTGGCCGCGCCGAACTCGACACCGAGAGCGGCTACCCCCATATTGGTGAATTCGTCCGCGTGAATCCTGATTCCCAAACCGGAGCATTTTGCGGACTCCAAAACGCGTCTGCCTTCGGCAAGCGAGAAAGCGCCGTCCTCGACGAAGACGTCGACGAATTCGGCCAGCTTGCGGGAAGCAATCTCCCGCATCATAGGGCCGCGGACGAGATCGAGATACTCCTCACGCCTGTTCAAGTATTCCGGCGGAATCGCGTGCGCGCCGAGGAATGTCGGGACTATCTCCTGCGGAGCCAGACTTGAAACTTCCCGGATTGCTTCAAGCGATTTGACTTCCGCTTCGAAAGAAAGGCCGTAGCCGCTTTTTGCTTCGATTGTCGTCGTCCCGCATCTGGCCATTTCCCAGGTGTGGCGAAGTCCCGACAATACAAGTTCATTCATCGTGGCGTCGCGGTTTGCCTTGATGCTTGCCGCGATCCCGCCTCCGGACTTGCTTATGTCGAGGTATGTTTTGCCCGCGGCGCGCAGGTAGAATTCGTTTGGGCGGGAGCCGGCGAAAACAAGGTGCGTGTGCGGGTCGACAAATCCCGGAAGAACGAGCCGCCTTTCGCAATCCACTACTTCACAGTTATCCCCAATCTCACCCGGCTCGTGGACGCCTAGGTAGCTGATTGTTCCACTAACCGAATCGATTCCGATGTAGGCGTTTAGGACCCCTCCAAGCTCGCGCATGGCCTCGCCTCTGCGCGGAATTTCTCCTTCGGAAAGGGTGATGGCGGTCGTGTTTTTCAAAAGGATGTCGAACATCGGCGACGAAAGCCGGATTGACGGCTTCCGGTGCATTATAGAACGGCCAAGGCGCGCGGCGATAACGTTTTGCGCTCGCGGGTAGAAACTTGAGGTTCAAGGAGAAGCCATGCCCAAACTGACGATTTTGAACACCGGCGAGACAATCGAGATTTCGTCCGATGAAACCATTCTGCGGCAGCTCGTCGAGCGCAGGATGCCGATACGCCACAACTGCAAGGGCAGGGCGCGTTGCGCAACATGCAGATGCAGGGTGGTGTCCGGGCTCGAACATTTTTCCGCGCCGAACGAGTTCGAGCGGTTCGTACTTGCTCTGAAGGAAGTGAAGGAGCCGGAAATCAGGCTCGCCTGCCAAAACAAGATTTGCGGGGACGCGGCAATCGAATTTGTAAACGAGCTGCCGTTTGAAGAGAGACCGTGGGAAAAGGATGGAACTTATCAGCTTCCGCATTGGTCGGACGAGGAAATCGGGCATCCGGATATGAAACTCAAGGGGGAATAATTTTCGGGGAAAAGGACTTCGACGGAAAAAACCGCGGTATAATTTTACGTCTTATCATCCGTTGCAGTTTGGAGAAAGCAAAATGTCTTCATATGGAGTCCGCGGGTTGCGTTTTTTTTCTTTTATCGTGTTGGGGGCGACTGCCGGTTTTGTTCTTCTTTCCTGCAAGGCAGGAGGAGGCACAAGAACGCAGTTGAGCGACGAGCCGCCGGCCATTATGTCATCTGTGACGATCGAACAAAAGCCGCCTCTGGATTACGAACTGATGCGCCTCTCCCAAATTCCGGTTCCGCAGGAGTGCAGTGAAGATGTATTCGAAGCGCTGCGAAGCCGCCTTGAATCGCTTCTTCTGCACGCGGGCCGCGCTGGAACGCTGCGGACCAGCTCGCAGGTTGCCTCCGGCGAGCTTGGAAGGGTATTGGATCTGGAATACGGCGAAGACACCGGAGAATTGTCCTGGAGCTATCAAAATCGGGGGGATTACGACCGTACCGGCGAGGTTGGAGTTTCCGATGTCACGCCAATCGCGATCAATTATTTGGCCGATACCGACGACGGATTGGGGAACGATATCTATGAAACCTGGGTTGACGGCGACGCGAGCGGCGAAGTCGGAGTCAGCGATATAACGCAAATCGCATTGAATTTCCTCAACGAAGTGGCCGGTTACGAAGTTTTGACTTCGAACAGTCCCGCGGCAGATTTTCAGCTTCTCGCCGCCGTGAATCTTGACGAACTGGGCGGTATCAAGGAGGCTGGAACCAAACTTAAATTTTCGCTTCCTCAAAACGCGCTCCGGTACGTATTGGTCCGTCCGGTTGATTCACAAGGAAATCACGGCGCCGATAGCGACCCGGTTGAAATAGGGCAGCCGCCGGAGGTTGTTTCAGTTTCTCCGCTGTCGGGGGAAGCATCCCAAGAGATCACGTTTGAAGCCGTGTATTCCGGTACCGAGCCCGTAATGCTGCTATGGGATTTGGGCGAAGCGGCCACGCCGTCCAATCCGACGGGCCAAAATCCTGTTGTGACGCTTTCGGAATCAGAAGGAGATTTCGATTGCTCGGTTGTTGCTACGAATCAATTCGGCAGCGACGAATTTGAATTCACGATTTCAGTAACTGTCGTGCCGAACGTAGCTCCGGTCGCGTCCTTAATCGCAAATCCAGAAGCCGGAAATCCGCCGGTTGACATTACCTTGGATGCCGGCGCTTCGCTGGATCCGGATGGGGTGATAGTCAAATACGACTGGGATTATGACGGTGACGGCAGCTACGACGCATTTAACAAGGTTGATCCCCAAATTGTGGTTACCTATCGGAAACCCGGATCGTACAATCCCGTGGTGCGCGTAACAGACGACCGAGGATCGAGCGCGACGGCATCCGCGGAGGTCCTCATCAACAGGCCGCCCACCGCGAATTTCACCGTGGATGTTCAGCAGGGTTTGGTGCCGTTGACGGTGAATTACAATCCGGCGTCTAGCTTCGATATGGGGGGAAGTTTGGTCAGTTTCGAATGGGATTTCGATGGGGACGGGATTTTCGACGACGTCAGGAATACCGGCGAAGTTGTTCAATACACATATGAATCAGCGGGTCTTTACGCTCCCAACCTACGAGTCACGGACAATATGGGAGCAACGGACGAGTTTTCCCTTGGAATCCTGGCTCAAGCCCTGCCGGTTGCGGTTATTCTTTCGGAAGATTCCGCCGGATTCCCGCCTTTAACGGTGCATTTCGACGCGTCTTCAAGCTTCGACGACGGCGGGGTGATTACGAAATACGAGTGGGACTGGGAAAACAATGGAAGTTACGATTTGGATTCGCTCACCGATCCAACGGTACTTCACATTTACACGAAATCCGGCTTGTACAAGTGCAAGTTAAGGGTGACTGACAACGACGGTATGCAGTCAACCGCTACGATAGATGTGTCGGTTTACGGCTGGATCAAGGAGTTCATTGAATACGGAGGCACGACGCAGCTCGGGCAAAATGTGGACTTTGAATTCGGCCCGGATGGCACCCCCACCGTGGTTTACCAGAAACGAACCAGCGCCGAATCTTATATTCTTAGATTTGCGCAAAAACAAAACGACCAGTGGGTGATTTCCGATATCGACGACGCGTCAGGCGGCGCCTGCGGTTCGTATGCGAGTCTGGAGTTCGACGCGGAAGGAAATCCGCTTGTCGCGTATCAGTATTCCTACGAGAGTTTGGATACGCCGTTGAGCGATCTAAAGGTATCCTGGTGGGACGGCTCGCAATGGAACGGAGAGATTGTTGACGGAGACGGACCCGGCGTCGGGCTTTACGGCGTGGATGCATCGTTGGATTATTTCGATCCGGATACGGCTGCGATAGTGCACAGGAACGCCGGTCAGCCGAACGACTGCAGAATCGTCAGATGGAACGGCACCTCGTGGAATGCATCGCCAATGCCCAGTGCGGCGACCTCTTGCTCGTTAATCCATGATAGTTCCGGCAATCCGGTTGCATTCTTATATACGATCGATTCGGGCGGAATTCCAAACGAGCTGTTCGAGTCGTTCTGGTGGACGGGTTCAAGCTGGAGCCGTAAGACGGTGGATTCCGGAACCGAGAACGGTAAAGGCGAGGGATCGCTTGCGTTGGATGCATCCGGCAATCCCGCCATAGCTTGGTACTGGGACAGCGACGTGGACGATCTTTTGTACGCGTCCTGGACGGGAACCGACTGGGCATCCCAGGTTGTTTTCGGTCAGGGAGCCGTTGCCGCGGGCAAATATAACTCGCTCAAATTCGATTCCGATGGAAATCCGTGCATTGCATTCTATGACAGCACGGACAGATTCCTGAAGTTCGCGAAGTGGAACGGCAGCGGCTGGGACGTGACATGGATCGACGACGGCGACGGATGGCGCAGGGTTGGCGAATACTGCTCGCTGGACTTTGACGCGAACGGAGTCCCGCACGTCGCTTATTTCCAAAACCAGACAAACGAGTACGGTCTCAAATTCGCGAAATACTTTGTGCCGTAGCGTCCCGCTGTTGTATAATCCGACTCTCTGCATAAGGGATTACAAAATGATCGAACACGAAAACGAAACGCATCTACATTACGTGGCCGGTTTGGTGTTCGCCCGGTTCAACCAGTCGGGCGATCCCGCAACGGCCGGTAAAGCGTACGCAGACTTCTTTCACAAGTTCAAGCAGGAGTTCGACCGTGAGTCGGACAGACTGCGGGACGAGGAATCGCAATACCGCTACAGCGGAATCCTGTCCGAATCAAGCAGCGCAAGGCAGCAGCAGGCAGCGGAGCCAAGACAGACCCCGCCTTCCCCCAAATCCGACGAAGACATGTCAAAGGGAAGAACGTTTTAGCATCCAGGCTGCGAGCTAAATCTTATTGAGGAAATTTGGGGCCGCGGGTCCTGACATTTTCGCCGCGTGCGGTCAATCCAATTGAATCGAAGTATTCCAAAAGCGGTATCGCGTGTTTGCGCGTCAGCCCCCACGCGTCTTTTATCTCGGGAACGGTGAGCGACTCCCTGCGCTTAAGTAATTCGACTAGAATGCTTTTTAAAGCGGCCAGCCGTTTGGCCGGAATTACTATGTCGCCGGGGCATCTTACGAGAATCTTTTCCTCAAGAAGCCTCGTGACAGCCTTTTTGTCTCTTTGGAACTCAAAGTAAAGTTGTTTCAAGGTCGGATATTCCGAAACAGCCGTATTGAATCGCGCAAGCACGCGCTGGGCCGCGGGGTCGCTTTCGATGTTGGCAGTAGTCGCGCCTTCTCGAATCAGAGTTTGTTCGCGAGCGGTCCAGCCTGACAGACCGGCTGCGAATCGCGTAAGTAAAGCTTTTTTGAATTGCTCCGGCAAGTCGACCGGAAGCTTGAAACGGCCGAATGGAATTCCGTCCAAGTTTGATGGCTCGCTTGCGAGCGCCGGAAGTTGCTTTTCGAGGATATCGTTTAAGGCGGCGAGCGACTCAATTCCGACTGCGAATTTGTCGGGAGAATCGCCGATAATTACGATGCGGCCTTCCGATGCGAGGGATTCGGCAGCTTTAACGCAAGCCTCCAGTGAAAACTTGGTGGAATATTCAAGAGCGGAAATACCTGTAGGAGAAATTGCGGATTTCAGCAAGACGGTGGACTCGGGCTCCGGTGGGGAGCAGGCTTTCATCGCGGAAAATACGACCGAGGTTTTGGAGCGCTTGGGTATCGAATCCGCATAGACAACCTCGCATGCCGCCACCACTCCATGTCGGGAACTTGAAAACACAATTATATGATCGCCGATTTCCGCGGGTGCGCCGGGCGAAACCGTCAGGCGGGCGACGGCGCGTTCGCCGGGGCCGAGTTTGCGCCGCTCTTCGGGGAAGACACGGATTTCGAACGAAGCGGTGCCAAGATGGCCGAGGTAAGTTCCTCCGCTTTTAAGTCCCGGCTCCCAGGATGGCGCGATTTCGATGTTCGCCCATATTTCTTCGGCGGCTTTGGGCGGTTTACCCCCGGAAAGCAGGCTGCCGCGTTCGGGAGGATATCTTCCGGGTACCGCAAGATTAAGAGCAACGCGCGAGCCGGGCGGAACGGCCTGCACATTTCGCCCATGCATTTCAATCCGCTTGACGCGCGCTTGGACGCCCTGGGGATAAACATGCATTTCATCGCCGGATTTAATCCCGCCTCCCGCCAGGGTGCCCGTAATTATATGACCGGCGCCTTCAATCTTGAACGAGCGGTCGGCCCAGATTCGCGGCTTGGCTATGTCCGGAGCAGGCGGTATCGACGCGAGCATTTCATCAATTTTGCCGATCAAGTTGCCGTGGCTGGATGGATCGAACGCACTCCACGGGATTATCGGAGCGCCATCGAGAAAGGTGTCCGCAAGCCGCAGCTCCAGTTCGTCGCGCAAGTCTTCCAGCTGTCGCTCCGATACGAGATCGGCTTTTGTAATTACAACTATGCCGCGCGGAATCCGCACGCTTCGGCAGATGAAAAAATGCTCTTCCGATTGCGGTTTCCATCCGTCGTCCGCCGCAACCACGAAAAGGACGCCGTCCAGCGCGTACGCGCCGCCGGCCATGTTTCGGACGAAAGTTCCATGGCCCGGAACGTCCACGATTCCGCATTCACGGCCGGACGGAGAGCGCCAGTAGCTGAAGCCAAGCTCGATAGTCAGGCCGCGCGCATGCTCCTCGGGCAGGTGCATCGGATTGCGGCCGGTCAGCTTTTCGAGCAGCGTGCTTTTGCCGTGGTCAACGTGGCCCGCTGTTCCGATAACCGGCATAGGTCACTCACCGCTCCCGCCAAAAATGCGCGGCGCCCAATCTTCCTCAATCCAAGTCAAAACCATATATATAGAGGGAATAACCAGAAGCACGAGAAACGTGCTCATCGCCAGGCCGAAAATCATCGTCCATCCGAGCGGAGTCCAAAGCTCGCTGTATCCGGTCTTCCACCCGACAGCGATACCGCTGGCGAGCGGCAGAATTCCGAAAATAGTGGTTATTGAAGTAAGAAAAACGGGTCGCATCCTGTCCAGGCAAGCCTGGCGCACCGCAAGAGCCTTGCGCATTCCCTTTGCCCGCAGCTGATTTATGTAGTCCACTAGCACGATTGCATCGTTTACGACAATGCCCGAAAGCGCGATTATCCCTACGAAGGACATAATGCCGAAAGAATTTCCGGTAATGAGCAGTCCGAAAACCACCCCGATCATGCTGAAGGGGATCGTTCCCATCACAACCAGCGGCTGAAGAAAGCTGCGGAAGTTGAGAACGAGGAGCGCGAAAATTACAATTATAGCGATGAGCATCGCGATTCCAAGGCTGCCGAAGCTTTTGTCCCGGTCTTCGTTTTCGCCGGAGTATTGGATTGAAAAGCCGCGGGGCAACTTGATTTCCCGCATTGCGGCCTTCGCTTTGGCCAATCCGGCAAACGGTGAAATGCCGGAAACCCCCGCCCGCACCTCCGCGATTCTTACGCCGTTTCGGCGCTGGATGGCCTGCCTCCCCGACGTGAAATCCACGGTCGCGATTTGATTCAACGGAACCGAAGTTCCCATTGCGCCGAGCAGAGAAATGCGCGCAAGCTGGGACGGAGTCTGCCTGGCTGATTCGGGGTAGGTGACAACTATATCAACTTGTTCATTCAGCCGTTCGTCAAAATACTCGCCCGCGTCAATGCCCGTGAAAGCCATTCTCAAAGCCAGTGCGGCCGATGCGGGATCAAGCCCCGACAGCGAGGCCTTGGCTCTATCGATCACCACCGACAATTCGGGTCTGGTCTCGTCGAAGTTGTCACGAATATCCACGAGCCCGGGTATCGCGGCCAGTTTGGATTTAACCTGCTCTATCAATTCCGGCATCAGCTCCAGGTCGTCGCCGGTTATTCGGATCACTACGGGAGCGTCCTTGGGCGGCCCGGTGGTTAACGCTTCGAATTCGAACTCCGCTCCGGGGATGCCTTTTAATGCATCCCTCATTTTGTCGGTCAGCGCCGTGATCCGATCAACGTTTTCCGTTTTCAGTTTTCCCTGAATGGATGCGATGTTAGAACCCGAGGAGGATCTTTGGAATGAATGCGTTGTGAATCCCGAGGAGCCTACATTTGTAGTTGTAAAAACCAGGTCGTCCGAAAACGCTTCAATCCTTTCTTCTGCTTGTTTTGCGAGTCTGTCCATCGCATCCAAACTCGTCCCGACCGGCGCAGTTATCGAAAAGGTGAAATCGGGTAATTTCGCGTCGGGAAAAAACTCGAAATCCAGCGCGCCGGATACGATCAATCCGATAGAAACAATCCAAAGAGCCAAAACCGCGCCTGGAATTGCAAGCGGCTTTCGCAGAAGATAGTTGAGCGAACTAAGATACTTTTTTTTTGCCCTGGAGACGAATCCGGCAGCCTTTGTGCTTTTGGACGCGATTTTGGATTTGACCAAGTGTCTTGCGGCCAGCGCGGGAATGACCGTGTGCGCGCTGAACATCGCGCCAACGATCGCCGCAATAACTGTTATCGGAATAAACTTCATGAATTGGCCGGTTACTCCGGTCATTACAGTCATCGGAGCAAACGCGGCAATCGTTGTAGCCCCGCTGAATAGGATCGCGGTACCGACCTCGTGCGCGGCGGATTTTGCGGCGATCGCGCGCGGGACTCCCTTCTCAAGCCACCTGTAAATGTTTTCTACGACGATAATCGCGTCGTCCACCAAAACGCCAACGACAAGCACCAGGCCAAACATCGTGACGTTGTTGAAGCTGTAGCCTTTATACAGAAGCCAGACGAATGGAAATGAAAGCGACAGCGGAATGGCAAGGCTGATCAAAATGGAATTGCGGAAACCGAGAAAAACGAAAATAACCAAAACCACCAGAACCGCGCCGTATATCGCGGACGTCAGCATCAGTGAAATCTGCTTGCGCGAAGTTTCCGCCTGGTCTCCTGTTACAACGAATGAAAAGCCCGGCGGAAGCTCCTTTTTGAATGATTCAAGTTCGTTCTGCACGGCGACGCTCGTATCGATCGTGTTCGCGTTGTCCTTTTTGTATACGAGAAAGTTTATCGAAGGCTTGCCGTTAAGCCTGGCGAATGTATTTCTCTCTTCGAATCCATCCACGATTTCGGCGACATCGCGCAGGTAAATCGGCTTGCCGCCGACTTCCGCGGCCACCATCCGCTCCATTTCGTCCAGCGAACCAAAACGATTGCGCGTTCGAATCGTGTATTTGGTGTCCCCCAAATCGAGGGAGCCCGCGGGTATGTCGGCGCTCCCAGCCTTCAGCCGCGATACAAGCTGCTGCAGTGGAATCCTGTAATGGTTCAGCTTGTCCTGATCAACATTGACGCGGATTTCCCGCTTCCTTCCTCCGAAAACATCCACGCGGTTGACGCCGGAAACGAGTTCTATCCTGTCTTCAATTTCCCGCGCAACTTCGTGAGTTTCGGATTCGGATGCCGCCGAAGAAAGCGATAGAATGACGGTGGGCACGTCGGCAGTGGAAAAGTCGTCCACGATCGGATCTTCGACATCGTCCGGCAACTCGGCCCTCGCCTGTGAAATTTTTTCGCGGACATCGCGCACAGACTGCTCAAGGTCGGAGCCGGCCTGGAAAACAACCCAAATTAGGCAATAACCTTCGTCGGATGTCGAGGCGTAGTAATCAATTTCGTCGAGCTGCGACACAAATTCCTCTAATTTGGAAGTTACGTCACGCTCGACATCCTCGGGTGGTGCACCGGGATAAACAGCGCTCACAATCGCAATGGGTATTTGCACGTCTGGGCTGGCTTCAATCGGAAGCAGCTTGTATGCAGCCGCTCCAAGAAGAAGCAGAGCCAGCGCCATCATGAGAGCGAACGGATAATTGTCTATGAAGAAATCCGATAATCGTCTCATTGTCAACGACCGTTGGCTTTTCCTTCCCCGCCGATTTCCTTTTGATTGTTTTCCGGATCGATTTCACTTTCGGGCGATTTGGCGGTCCGCGGTTGCTCCGGCTCGGCCGTGGGAGCTTCAGGAGCAGTTTGTTGAGGAGCGCCGGGAATTTCGGGGAGGCTGGGATCTCTAGTTTCCTTTATGTCGACCAGATCCCCGTCGGAAAGAAGCCGTTGGCCAATAATCACCAGTAATTCATTTTCCGACAGGCCTTCAGTTACCTGCATATGCGTCGGCGCGACGATGCCTGTTTTAACTTCCCGCTTGTCCACAGCCCCGCCGGTTACAACGTAAGCGAACCACTTGTCGCCTTCCTTAACCAAAGCATCGCTTGGCACGACCAATGCGTCGGGTGCAAACGCTCGCGTGAACTCGAAGTCGGCGAAAAAACCGCCGAGAAGCTGACCGCCCGGATTTGGTACGGTTACTTCGACCGTATAAGTTCCGGTTTCCGGATCTATATTCGGCGAAATGGCGGTCACAATGCCGGGAAGCGGCTGATCGGGCGCAAGCTTCAGCCGAACCAGAACGCGAGAGCCTGGCGGCACAAGAACCAGGTCATTTTCGGATAATCCGATTTTTGCCTGCATATATTGAAGATTCACAAAGTCGCAGATCGGCGTGCCCGGCTGCACCGTTTCGCTTGGATTGACGTAAACCTTTGCAACCACGCCGTCAATCGGAGCGGAAATCGTGCATTTTTCTACGAGAAGCTTGACTTCCTCCATCCGTGCTTCGATTGCTTTGACGGCGGCTTCGGCGGCGATCAAGTCTTCCTCGCGCGCCCCTTCCCGGGCGAGGCTCAACGCTTCCTCTGCATCGGTGAACGCAGCCTGCGCGGCCTCCTTTGCCGTGCGTGCCTTTTCTACTTCGGAAAGCGAAATCACACCCGCATCGAACAAGGCATTTGCGCGCTCCAAATTCTTTTCGGCGCTGTCAAGAGCTTCTTTGGCGGATTTCAATCTGGCTTCGAGTTGCGCGATTTCCTGGGGCCGAGCAAGTCTTTTCAGCTTTTCGAATGCGGCGCGTTTGCCCACCAAGTCGGCTTGAAGCTGGTTAAGCTGGGTTATGAAATTCCTAGAATCTATCAAGGCAAGCGGCTGACCGGTTTTAGCTTCGGATCCTTCGTTCACTGGCAGATCCATTATCTGTCCGGATACCTGCGAGCTAATGCGGACGTTGATCTGGGGTTCCAAAGTTGCCGAAACCGTGAACGTGCTGCGTATAGGGCCTCTGGCAACGGGTTGGACGATGACGGACTTGGGAGCGGTCTTAGGAGATTCCGCGGCCTTTTTTTTGCAGCCGGAAACCGGCGCGACGGAAAGCGCGGCCAGAAACAGCGAAACAAAAACACGTCGAAAAGCCAAGCCTCTTTCCTTAAACAAAAAGCCCCGGGAAAAAACCCGGCGCGGATTATACACCGGACTCGTGGGGCGGGATTTAAGTTCAATCGGCGCGGACGGGGAAATGGCAATACACAATCAGATTATTTCCCGCACCGTCTGGCCGGCCTGCGTTCCCATAATCAGGATGGCTGTCGTGCCCGTCACCCGCCAGTCAACCAGTCTAAATTCAAGAGGAATGCCCAGCGACCGGTACACGTTCGGCCATGGATCGTCGAATTGATGCTGATAAGCCGGACCAATCGGTTTGCCTGCCTGGCGTTCGAGCTCCCTCGCGCGCTTTGCGCCGCTACTCAATTTCCTTCCGGACATACCGAGCGCCGCAGCCGAAATCTCCAGAAAAACAAGCCCGTTCTCGGAAAACAATGAGGGGGATTCGGCTATCGCTGCAAAAGTGGAGCCAATCGCTTCCGCCAGCTTGTGAGGCTTGCCGAGATAATAGGGCGGATCTATATAGACAAAATCGTATCGAAGACCGAGCGTTGGATCGAAATCCCTGAATTCGTCGCCCAGAAACTTGGCGGCGTCGGACATCACCACGTGTGCCCTGTCAGCTATTCCCCAGGAAGCGGTCAGTTTGGCGAGCGCCGCGACTGTAAAATGGTCGTTGTCCACGAATGTCGCCTGTGCCGCTCCCCTGGAAACGGCTTCCAGTCCAACCACGCCCGAGCCGCAAAACAAATCCAGAAAACGAGCACCGCGTATTCTGTCGGGGCCGATAATAGAAAAAACCACTTCGCGGATGTAACTTGTGGTCGGGCGGATTCGCGCCCCACGGGGGACGGTCACTGAACGGCTCTTAAGGGTGCCCGCCACGATTCGCACGGCGAGCGATTTTGGCCTATTCGGCGTTCGATGTCAACGGATAGGTTTAATGGGAGCTTGCTAAATTGGTCACAAGGCGGAAATCGGCAAATAGGCGGCTTTTTGTTGCGCCAGGCGTGTATGCGTGTTTATAATTCCCCGCTTGTAGCCCACAACCGGCCTTTTGACCGGCGTTGGTTTTCTTTCCGGCGGCGTGGGCGGGATAATCATGGCTCAACGGCTCGATCACGCCGAATCTGGAATACTGTCGGTCGATTATGTCAGGGTACAGCGGGACAAGGAAATCCCGCTGCGGATGGCCGTCAACTATGACTGGTGCAAGGGGTGCGGAATTTGTATTTCGTTTTGCCCCAAGGATTGCTTCGATATTTCGAGCATCGGCCAGCCAATGATGACGCGCCTGGACGTGTGCACCAAGTGCATGCAATGCGTTTACCGCTGCCCTGACTACTGCATCACAATAGAAGATTTGAGCGAATCCGGGGAGGCGAAAAATGACGGAGAATAAACCCGTCGTCCGGCTTCTCCAGGGAAACGAGGCCTGCGCGGAGGGCGCCATCGCCGCGGGATGCAGGTTCTATGCCGGATATCCTATAACACCTTCCACCGAAATCGCCGAGATTATGTCGTCGCGGCTGCCCCAGGAAGGCGGAAAGTTCATCCAGATGGAGGACGAAATCGCCTCGATCGCGGCGATTATCGGCGCGTCGATGGCGGGAGTGAAGTCGTGCACGGCGACCAGCGGGCCGGGATACAGCCTGATGATGGAGAATATAGGCTACGCCTGCGTCTCCGAAATTCCAGTCGTAATAATCAACGTTCAGCGTTGCGGTCCGTCCACCGGGCAGCCTACCGCCACCGGGCAGGGCGACTTGATGCAGGCGAAATGGGGCACGCACAGCGACCATCCGGCGGTGGCGGTGGCTCCGGCGAGCGCACAGGAGATGTATGACCTGACGGCGAAGGCTTTCAGTTACTCCGAGAAATACCGCGTTCCGGTTACGGTGCTTTCTGATGCGGTGGTCGGCCATATCCGCGAAAAGGTCGTTATGCGTACTGCGGCCGAGCTCCAAATCGCCGAGCGCAAGGTTGCGGACGAGGATACGCCCGATTACAGGCCGATGGTGACGGACGAATCGCTTATTCCCGCACTGGCAAACCTGGGGTCCAAACTGCATCCGTATTACACGGGACTGGTACACGGAGAGCGCGGATTCTTTACGAGCAAGGCTGAAGAGATTTCCGCATTCACGACGCGGCTTACGCGCAAAATCGAAATCCACGCACATGAGATGGAGGATTACGAAGAGTGGGGGCTGGACGATTGCGAGGTATGTCTTGTCAGCTTCGGAGTATCCGGCAGGGCGGCGCTAAACGTTGCCCAGGGAATGCGCAAAGAAGGCAAAAAAGTTGGTCACATTCGCTTGAGGACAGTCTGGCCATTTCCGGAAAAGCGGATCAGGGATATCGCAGACTATGCAAAGGCATTTGTCGTTCCGGAGATGAACTTGGGACAGCTCAAGCTTGAAGTCGAGCGGAGTGTCTGCGGGAAAGCAGCGGTTTACGGCGTGAACAACGTTACCGGCTCGCTTTTGACGACCGCCGAGATTTACGAGTGTATCAGGAAGGTGATATAGCCGCGTGACGAGCGGCTTTCGATATGCCCGAAGCGTTTCTTGAAAAATACTTGCGAGTCGAGAACCTGCCGACGATCTGGTGCTCCGGTTGCGGGCTGGGCACAGATATGCGCAGCATTGTCAAGGCGTTCGAGCAATGCGAGTTGGACGCGGACAAGACGGTGCTGGTTTCGGGTATCGGCTGCTCCAGCAGGATGCCATCGTACGTGGACACGAATTGTGTCCACACGACGCACGGAAGGGCTCTGGCGTTCGCAACCGGAATAAAGCTAGCCAGGCCGGATTTGACGGTAGTCGTCGTTATGGGCGATGGGGACGCCAGCGCGATCGGAGGTAATCACCTGATTCATGCCTGCCGCCGCAATCTGGATATGACCGCCATTGTCCTTAACAATTCGAACTACGGGATGACAAGCGGCCAATACTCGCCGCTGACACCGCATGGAAGCATCGGGACAACGGCGCCTTACGGCAACGCAGAGCAGAGCTTTGATTTGTGCAAGCTTGCGCAGGCGTGCGGCGCAACTTACGTTGCGCGTTCCACGACGTTCCATTTCGAGATGATTACCAAGCAGGTTGTAAAGGCGATCAAGCACAAGGGGTTCAGCTTCATCGAAGTGATCTCCCAGTGCCCGACTTACTTCGGGAGGTTCAATCTGATCGGGACGCCCGCCGATATGCTGATAGACCAGAAGGAGCACTCGATAAGGATCGAGCGCGACGACGGCACCCAGCAGGGCATCGTCATCGGGGAGTTCCACGAAGATACTGAACTTCCGGAGTACTGCGAGGTTTACGACGGCGTGATCGCCAAGGCGAAGGAGGCCAAGGCGGCGAAGGAAGCCGCCAAAGCCGGGTAGAAGCCAATGCAAAGGTTCGAATTCAGATTAAGCGGAATGGGGGGGCAGGGGCTGGTGCTTGCCGGAATTATTATGGCCGAAGCTGCGATCGCGCAAGGGTACAACGTAGTGCAGACCGCCAGCTACGGCCCCGAAAGCCGCGGCGGGGCGAGCCGGAGCGAGGTCATCGTTTCCGAATTCGATATTGACTATCCGGCCGTGATTAATGCGGATTACCTGCTGGCGATGACGCAGGAGGCCGCGGAGCGGTTTGCCGGCGAAATCAAGCCGGGCGGGATTGCGCTTTACGATACGACGTGGGTTAAAACTCCGCCGAGGCCGGACGGCGTCAGGTTGCTGGGCTACCAGCTAACGGAAGCCGCGATAGAGAGGTATCAAAAGGCGATTTTCGCCAACATCATCGGGCTTGGAATAATCTGCGCGTCGGCAGATGTTATCGACGCCAAGAACATGCTCGGAGCGCTGCTTGCGAGAGTGCCGAAGCGGCACAAGGAAGCGAACGAGCAGGCGTTCGGATATGGAATGGAGCTGTTTAGGACAGGTAAGCTGAAAGTAAGCGCATAGGGCATCCGGCGGATGCCCTATGCATTAAAGCAAGTTGCATTCAATGGAGCAAACTTCCGGTTGGAGTCAATGCTTTTCAAACCAAAGTACTGCCCTGATCGGCTCCTCCTTGCCTTCAGGTAGCGGTTTGACAGGATGCTTCGTGTCGCCATCACAAATGACCGCAATCCAATAGCCAACCACTTTTTCGCTTCCATCCGGATTTGTAACTATCTCCGGAAAGTACTGGACAAAGCCCTTAGGGCGCGGCTGGGAAAGGATTGACTCGCAAAGATTCCGGTCGATTTCGAAAGGATTGAGCGGCAAATTCGAAATCGTTGCGTTGTCCCCGGTGTACATCTGGCAAGGCGTATGCGGATAGCTTCCCCTTTGGTTCTTGTAGTTCTCGAGTATTCGGGAAAGAACCCAAGCCGATTGCTCCAACGCTTCGCGCTGTCCCCTGCTTTCATGAAATGCTACAACTGATTTGCAGTCCGCCTGCGCGATCCAAGTGTCAATCATGGGTACCGCGTTTTCGTCGAAGGTTCGCTCGATTTGCTTGCCATCCAGCTGAAATTTGGCGACCTCATACTGGGTAATTCCGGCAAGCGCGTAGTCTTTCCCCTCATAGCGAGCGGTTGCGGTTGCAATCCGGTCTGCCAAGCCGTAAGGCAGGCGAATGGCTATTTTTGAACCGTCATCAAAATTCGCAGTTAGAAAATCGCCTCGCGGCACAATCGGGAACGGACAAGCCCAAGAATTGCCTGCTGGTTTTAGAAGCATCTGCCAGCTTGGCTCCACAAGAGTAACCTCGTCACCCTTAGGATTCATGCAAAGCAAATAGCTCCATGACTCCCCAAAGGTTTCTTCGCCTTCCATTACGATTTCGCCCGATTCAAGCGTTACGAGCAATGCGAAGCTCTTCCCCATGCTTGGGCTTGCTTCTTCGCCTTTCACCGGAGAGCAAAGCAACGCGAAAGTGAATATTGCAAAGGATAGCCAGTAATACAGTGCCTTTATGGTACACATGTTCCTTCTCCAGAATCGTGGAAGTTGCACCAAAAATCGTGCCAGTGGGCCCTGCACATATTTTCGCAAGCGCACCTCGAGCTCATATGCGTATTGCACTTGCAAAGGTTGTCCGCAGCTGCCGGCAGGTTTTCAGGGTCAAATTCTGGACCCCAGACAAATACGGGCTGGCCGAGCATAAATGCAAAGGTATACCCGTCGGACGGAACCAAAACATCTTGCTCCACCCAAGTCTGGCCGTCTGCAGACAAGCCAATCCTCATTGCCTGCCATTCGGTTGCGTTAGCCGCACCCGCAATCAGAAACAAAAACAAAAACACCGAAATCACAATCACCCTCATTTCAATGCACCTCCATGCAGTTTTTGAATGTCTTTGGCCGCTACTTGTGGTGGCCGCAAGGATTCTCTCTCTCTCTCTCTCGTCAATAATCTTGGCGGATATTACAAAAATGTTTGTGAAGAAAGTATCAAGTCACACTGGCAATTGAGTGTGATTTTGAACCGCAGGCAAAAAATCTAGCGGCCATCCTTTGCGATTGCGTGCATCTTGAAGTCCCTGCTGAAATAATTGCTCCCATTCGCACTATAGGCTTCATCGTTGCATTTCACGTTCTGCCGATATATTCTGCTGGTTCCACCTCATCCCGTTGCCAACGGGGATTAAGGAGCAGTTATGAAGATTCACGAGTACCAGGCGAAGGACGTCTTTGCCGAGTTTGGAATCCCGGTTACGGCGGGCAGGGTCGCGTTCACGCCCGAGGAAGCCGAGACCGTAGCAAAGGAGCTTGGCAAGCCGGTCGTAATCAAGGCCCAGGTGCACATCGGCGGGCGGGGCAAAGCCGGAGGCGTCAAGCTGGCTGCGAATCCGGCCGAAGCGAAGGAAAAGGCGTCGCAGATTCTGGGGATGAACATCAAGGGATTTCCCGTCCAGAAAGTGCTCGTCGCCGAACAGGTTGACATCAGGGACGAGTATTACTGCGGAATAACCGTCGATCGGGACGAGAGGATGCTCGTGTTGATTCTGTCGGCTGCGGGCGGCATAGATATCGAGCAAGTCGCGGCGGAAACCCCTGAAAAAATATCGAAGGTGCATATCGATCCGCTGGTGGGCTTATGGCCGAATCAGATCCGCAGGGCCATTTTCGAAAGCGGAGTGGATGTGTTAAAAATGGCCGAAATATCGGACATAATCGGGAAGCTTTACAACGCGTTCCTGGCGAAAGACTGCTCGCTGCTGGAAATCAATCCGCTTGTGGTCACGAAGGACGGGCGGGTGCTTGCTCTGGATGCCAAGATGGTGACCGACGACAACGGGCTTTTCCGGAACAAAGAATTGCTCAAGTTCCGCGAGATCGGGGCCGACTTGGACGAGATCGAGGCGTTCGCGCAGGAAAACCACGTTACATACGTCCATATGCCTCCCGAAATGCGCGGGCCGGTGGGAATTGCAGGAAACGGCGCGGGGCTAGTTATGACGACCCTGGATGTGGTCGCGCGAGCGGGGCTCAAGCCGAACGATTTCTGCGATATCGGCGGCGGCGGAAACGTGGAGCACACCGTCAAGTGCATCGAAACGGTGCTGAAGGATCCCGCGGTCAAAGGATTTTTCCTCAACGTATTCGGCGGCATCACCCGCTGCGATGTGGTCGCGCAGGCACTGCTGGACGTGCAGGACGTTTTTCCGAAGGGATTTCCGGTGGTGGTTCGCCTAACCGGAACGAACGAGGATAAAGCGAAGGAAATCCTCGAAGGATCGCGCTACACATTCGTGCCGACAATGAAAGAAGGCGCGGAGAAGATTGTCGAGCTTATAAATGGGCTTGAAGCCTCGGCCTAGGAGAGCGAAATGTCAATTTTGATTGATTCGAATTCAAGGGTTGTCGTGCAAGGCATAACGGGCGGAGAAGGTTCGTTCCACACGCAGAAGATGATTGAGTACGGCACGAACGTGGTCGCCGGGGTCACTCCCAAAAAAGGCGGGCAAATGTTCGAGAACAAGGTGCCGATTTTCAACACCGTTCAGGACGCCGTCGAGGCGACCGGGGCTGACACGAGCATAATTTTCGTGCCTCCCGCTTTTGCTCCCGACGCCGTAGTGGAGGCGGTGGACGCTTCCGTGGACGTGATCTGCTGCATAACCGAAGGCGTGCCTGTAAACGACATGATAAAGGTTTTCAGCTACGTAACCACGACGGACAGCATTCTCGTGGGGCCAAACTGCCCGGGAATGATTTCGGTCGAAGAGTGCAAGCTTGGAATTATGCCGGGCCATATTTTCAAAAAGGGGCCGGTCGGTGTTATTTCACGGAGCGGCACCCTGACTTACGAAATAGTGGATCAATTGACCCGAGCGGGCATCGGCCAGTCCACCTGCATCGGAATCGGCGGCGATCCGATTATCGGTAGCTCGTTCGTGGATTTGCTTGCCGAATTCGAAGAGGATCCCGCCACCGAAGCGGTCGTCCTGGTCGGCGAAATCGGCGGAAGCGACGAAGAGCAGGCTGCGGAGTTCATCAAAGATATGATGTCCAAGCCGGTTGTGGCATTCGTCAGCGGGCGCACCGCCCCGAAAGGGAAGCGGATGGGACATGCAGGCGCAATCGTTTCCGGCAATACAGGCACTGCTGAAAGCAAGGTCGCGGCGTTCGAAGCCGCAGGGATAAAGGTTCCCGTCACTATTGAAGACCTGGTTGCTGAAACGGGGCGCGCGATCGGAATGAAATAGAGTAGCGCAGTCCTATCTGCTTTGCGGTGCGAACCGCGGTGCTAATATTCCGGCGTGGCCAAACCGACGACTCATTTTGTATGTCAGTCATGCGGCGCGCATTCGCCAAAATGGACGGGTCAATGCCAGTCCTGCGGCGACTGGGGTACGCTTGCCGAAGAAGCAATCCCGGATGCTTCTCCGTCCGGGTTTAGATTAAAGCCGAAGGGCGGACAAGGACTTGAACTCCGGTCGGTATCCGATATTCCAATGGCAAATACGGAGCTGCGTGCCGGCACGGGCGTGCCCGAGTTCGACAAATTAATCGGCGGCGGGATCGTTCCCGGAAGCGTGATCTTGCTTGGCGGTCCTCCCGGAGTCGGCAAATCCACGATCGTTTTGCAAATTGCCGCGGGTATGAAGGCCGGACGGGTGCTGTATGTCAGCGCCGAAGAAAGTCCTGAACAGGTGGCTGGCAGGGCAAGGCGGTTGGGGCTTGGCGATTCCAAGCTTGAGTTGCTGGGCGAAACCGAAGTTGACTCCGTTCTGGATTTGTTGGATCGCGAAAAGTCCTTTTCGCTGGTCGTGGTAGACTCAATTCAAACGGTGCGTCTTGCGGGGCTGATGAGCGCGGCAGGAACCGTCGCCCAGGTGCGCGAAAGCGCTGCACGGCTGGCGGAGTGGGCGAAGCGTTCCGGAGCGTCGGTTATCCTTATCGGACACGTCACAAAGGACGGCCAAATTGCCGGCCCGAAAGTGCTGGAACATCTTGTTGACGTCGTGTGTTATCTGGACGAAGAGGCGGCGTTCGATCTGCGTATTTTGCGTGCAAGCAAAAACCGATACGGCAGCGTGGGAGAGCTTGGGTTGTTTGAAATGACATCGCGTGGACTGGCGGCGGTTCCTGAAGACGAGCTTCCATGGATCGGCGGCTCGGCGCTGTCGAGTCCGTCTATCTTCGGGGTTGTCACTTCCCCGTCACGGGCGTGGCTTTGTGAAGTGCAGGCGCTTGTTACGCCGTCGTCGTTTCAGTATCCAAGGCGAATCTCAATCGGGTTCGAGTTGAACAGGCTGGCGATGCTTTTGGCGGTCATCGAAAAGCATTTGAAAATCCCTATGGCCACGAGGGATATCCACGTCAATGTGGCGGGTGGTTTGAGGATTTTGGATTCCGCGCTGGACTTGCCGGTCATAATCGCGGTGTTGGGGAGCTACTTGGAACAAGCGCCGGAAACCGCGATTGCCGCCATCGGCGAGGTAGGGCTGGGCGGCGAAGTAAGGCGCACTTCGCGCCAACAGGCCAGGGTGGCCGAAGCGAAGCGGTTTGGAATCCCAACTGTGATTTGCGGAGGCCCGGAACCGCCTTCCGCGGACGGGGTAGTGGCGGTTAACTCGCTGCAGAGTGCAGTGCAGAGGATATTCGGCGCGACCGATTAGCCAAACGTACCGCATTCGAGGAGAACTCGATAGAACATGCTAAAATTTACGGAGTGCCGGGGAATTTCCCCGATTTCGAATGAGCAAATCAGTTTCTCGTATTCTTGGCGTCCTGATCGGCGGGCTGGTCGGGTATCTAATCGCGCAAATTTATGATTTCTACTGGCTGGCGCCCAAGCAGGAATATCTAAGCACCACAATTCAGGCGATGGAAGGAACTCTTTCCAACAATCCCTCCTTAATCAGAGATGTTTTGCGCGATGAACTTCAACAAGTTACGTATTTGAAAATCGTCAAAGTTATTATCCTCGGACTTGGATTTGTTATCGGCTATTTGTCTAGCGGGTTGCTGCAGGCGCGCCTTTCGAAGCTGCTTACCGAAATGCTTGTCCGGCTTCAGCGCTCATCCAAAGAGCGAATCATCGCCGGCGTTCTGGGTTTCGGCGCTGGAACGGGAATTACCTACATAGTTCTTTTTCCTCTGTATTCATTCATGAAGGACGCGGAGGCTAATTTTCTTCAGGATCCTGTCGTTAGAATAGGGCTTTATCTTGTTCTTGTAATGTGGCTGGGTTATTTCGGCGCGAACCTGGCCGTCAACGTCTTTTATCCCGAAGCCAAGGCGGACCAACTGGGCGCGCAGTTTGGTATCAAAGGTATTCCGCCGAAAGTATTGGACACCAGCGCAATTATTGACGGGCGGATTGCGGAAGTAATCAAAACGCATTTCCTGGAAGGCGTCATCGTCATTCCTTCAAGCGTACTACGGGAGCTTCAGGCCATCGCCGACTCGAACGACCATTTGAGACGGGCAAAGGGCCGCAGGGGACTGGAAATATTGAACGATTTGCGGAGCAATCCCAGGTTTCCGATTTCAATTTACGACGACACGGAAGAGGAAGCGCTGTCCAATTCGGTAGACGAGCAACTAATCAGGATAGCGAAAAACCTAGGGGGGATAGTCGTGACGAACGACTTCAACCTGAACAAAGTGGCCACCGTCCAGGAAGTGGACGTGCTGAACATCAACGAGCTTGCCAACGCGGTCAAGCCGATGGTCGTGCCGAACGAAACGTTGCAGGTGCTTATCATCAAGGCAGGCAAGGAGCATGGCCAGGGCGTCGGCTACCTGGACGACGGGACAATGGTCGTTATCGAGGGAGGCGTGGAACGCCTGGGATCTGTTGTGGATGTTCGCGTCACATCGGTAATGCAAACCCAGGCCGGAAGGCTGATTTTCGCGCGAATCAACGACAACAGCAAGGAGCTTTAGTGCGCGCCTCGCTAGTTATTGTCGCGGCGGGGGCAAGCAGCCGCTTCGGCGCGGCGAACAAGCTGCTCGAAGTTCTGGGGGGCGGAAAGACCGTTCTTGAGATATGTATAGAAAACGCATGGGCTTCCGGAACATCTTCCGAATTAGTCATTGCAGCAAGCAATGACACATGGGTTGCTTCCGAGGCAGTTATGAAGAAAATTGGAGCGCCGGGCAGCGTGGTTTCCGGCGGGTTCTACAGGCAGGAATCGGTTAAAAACGCGCTTGAGGTTTGCGGGGGCGAAATCGTGATTATCCACGATGCCGCCAGACCGCTTGCGTCGAAGGAACTTTTCGCCGCTGTTTTCGAGGCCGCATCTCAAACAACCGGGGCGGCGCCGTTTCTTCCCGTGCCGGATACCGTACTAATGCGCACCGAAGCGGGCGTACTTGCAGGCAATGTAAACAGGGACTCGCTTATCAGAACGCAGACGCCGCAGGCGTTTCCACTGAAAGCACTGCTTGGCTTTCACCTTTCGGCGGAAACCGAAGGAAGGTGTTTTTCTGACGATGCGTCGCTGTTTCTCGCTTGCGGCGCAAAGGTGAGTTTTGTGCCCGGAGAGGAAGCCAATATCAAAATTTCGACCAATCGCGACCTTGAAATCGTAAGAGCAATCTTCGCCGCAAGGGGTGGAGGAATGAACTGTGCACAATAACGTTCGGACTGGAATAGGATATGACGCACATAGGTTCGATCAGGCAAGAAAGCTGGTGCTGGGCGGCGTTGAAATACCGGGTCACCCAGGTTTGGCCGGTCATTCGGATGCGGACGTTCTGGCGCACGCGATCGCGGACGCGCTGCTGGGAGCTTGCGGGCTCGACGACATCGGTACGCATTTTCCTGACACGTCCCCGGATTGGCTTGGGATTTCGAGCCTTGTAATTCTCGCCAAGGTTGCCGAGCTTGCAGAAAGAAATGGATTCGCGGTTTCCAACGTGGATTCGACGATTGTGGCGGAATCTCCGAGACTCTGCGAGTACTATACTGAAATGCGGCGCAACATCGCGACCGCGCTGGACATTTCTCCGTCGCAAGTAAACGTAAAGGCCACCACCACCGAAAAAATGGGATTTGCCGGCAGGAAAGAGGGAATAGCGGCCTATGCCGTTGCGACGGTAGTATCCACCGCGCTTTCCCAGAAAAATATGTCGGTTGAAGACGGTTCACGCGAAAAGCTTGTGTTCCCGGGAACGATTTATAAAAACCCTCCCCGAAACGAACCGAATGCGCCCGAAATAGCGAAAATGCTATCCCGACTTCCGGAAGCGATATTCAACACGGACGGTGCAACATCCGGCAATCCGGGACCAAGCGGCTGCGCAATCATTTTGTCGCTGCCCGACGGTGAGCCCGTTTGCGGTTTTTCCTGGCACATCGGACGCGCCACGAACAATGTAGCGGAATATACGGCCGTACTGGAGTTGCTCAGGTGGCTGGACGGTTTGGCGGGCAACAAAGGCCGTATCAGAATTCGTATGGACAGCGAGCTTGTGCAAAGGCAGCTAGCCGGAAAATACAAAGTCAAAAGCCCGGAGCTGCAACCATACTGGGCAGAAGCTTCGGAGATATTGGCAAGGATGCCCGAAGTATCGTTGGATTACATTCCGCGCGGGCAAAACGCTTTCGCCGACCACCTGGCAAGATCGGCCGCCAGAAAAAAGCACTAGCGTTCCAATCGGCCGGGGCGAAGGATCCTGTCGATCTCGAACTGCATCAATCCGCCGACCTTCCTTTTTTTCCGGTTGTATTCCTCCCACTCCCGAAGCCAGTCGGCATCCTTTAAGGGTTTATCGGGATCTTCGATATAGGATTGGATAAACGCGAAATACGCGATCGAAGAGACCGCCACGGCGATCAATGTCAGTTCGCCAAACACGATATGAGTATAGCCGCGTTCGCTTGGCTATGTTTGGGGCGGCCAGCCGCTGCGGCCTACGTGTATCGCTCCCCAGTTTTCCATTTTAACGTTCTTGACGAAGTCGCAAAATCTGCCGTAATCCGCCGCAAGCAGCTCGTCAATGCGAGTAAGCGGATAGTCCGGCGGCATGCCAAGCTGCAACGCGCGCATAATTTCGCTACACTTTCCGTGGGGCGTTTCCAGAAGATCCCTTTGAAGTACGGAAAGGAATCGCTGCGCGGCCTTGAATTCCCTTTTGGTTGGTGGCTTTGAAACGAGATTGCTTATTTCACGAATTATTCCCTGCCAAGCGGCCTCTACTTTGTCGAAGGAAGTAAGTATCAAAATTGCGATACAGGCGAGTTTTTTCCCCGCGAAGTATGAGCTGCCGACGGAATATGCAAGCGATTCACGCCCACGAAGGATGCGGAACAGTCTTGAATTGGCTCCCACTCCCAATATGCAGTTGAACAGCTGCCAATATACCGACTCCGGCGAGGAAATGCCCGCTGCAGGCATCCCGACCAAGAGGGCCGACTGCTCTTTGTCCATTTTGAATGACAGTCTGCGGTTGCCGCCCTTGAAGGTACCTTCCCGAGGATTGATTTTTTCTTTCGAGGAGAACTTGTATTTGGCGAATTCACTTTCCAGTTGGTCCATCACCCTTGCGGAATCGAAAGACCCTGTAACTACAACGCGGCATGTTTCCGGATTGATGATTCTCTTCGCGTACGCCATAACCGTTCGGGCTTTGAGCGCCATAAGGTCGTTTTCGTTTCCGAGCGACTGCACGCCGTAGGGAGAGGACTTGAAAAAGCTCCGGCAGAAGCGGTCCCAAGCGTATGAGCTGTTTTCGTCCTTTATCCTGGCCAATTTCGTCAGAGAGTCCCATCTGGCGCGTTCAAGTTCTTTCGAGTCGAACCGCGGCGATCCAAGAATTTCCGCGAAGACCGCAGGCGCGATTGCCCAGTCGCCGGAAACGAGCGAGGTGGAAAGCCCCAGGTGGGTTGAACTGAAAGAAACATCGATTGAAGCTCCAACCCTTTCAAAAAGCTTTGATATTTCTATCGCGCTTTTTCGCTTCGTGCCTTTGAGCAGCAACTCGTTGGTAATTCGAGAAATTCCCGCAGAAGGTTCGCATGTTAAATCATAAGGAAAATCCAGTCGGAAACTGACTGTGCTCGAAACAGGAACATGCCATCCGAAAACCTCGATTCCGGAGTCCGTTTTGCCGATGCGTTCGGGATACATACTGGACTTTTTGCCTAAAGATTTCTCAACGAAAACCCGCCTGACGGCCGGTGAAAGAAATTTCCCCAGATTTTGCGGCACGGAAGGCTCTTTTTGAGTACCGGGATAGGCAATCGTGATTCCTACTCGGTTCATGTCCGCAAGAATCCGGGAGGCCAGCGATGAAATATCTTCCGGCACCGCGCGATCGAATAAGTCGAGGAAAGCGTCAATCTGCGCGAGCGAACGCCGCGGAAAGGCGACGACGCCGAGCCAAGCGCCCGCGCCGACGGCGTCCTCCGAGCCAAATTTCCTTTGTGCAGAGATAGCTGCCTTTGCCGTGGAAAGTTCGTCCCAGCTGGGTGGATGCGCTGCTATTTCTTGCAGGTGCTCTCTGTATACCTCCAAAATACGGGGAACTTTTTCGGTTGATTCGGTGACGAATCTGAATAGAAGCGAGTTGGCGGGCGGCGTGTCTTCGCTCGCCAGCTCGAATTCCTGACAAAGAAGCTCTTTTTCCATCAGCGCCTGATTGAGCCTGCTTGAAAAAGTGCCGGCAAGGAGGAATGTCAATAGAGAAAGTATCGCCCCATCGCCGGAAACGTCACCACCGGGGCACGGTACGGAAAGATAGCCGTATGCAACTTCCTGGTCGGCCGGGTATACCAAACGATGCTCCCCCGCAGGAAGTCTATTGGGCAAACGTCTTCTGGAATTTGAAGCAAGACGCGATTTGCCCCAGCCTTCGGTGCGCATCTCAACCAATTCAAGCAGTTTTCGTTCATCAGGAAGCTTGCCGGATACAATCAAAGCCGCGTTTCCCGGAGTGTAGTGGCTGCGATGGTATTTCTTCATCGCTTCGGCGGTAAGGCCGTTCAGGGAATCCTCGGTGCCCAAAATGTTGTGTCCCCAGGGCGTATCTGCATAAAAGCCAAGCTGGTGAAGCAAATAAGGCGCGAGAAGAGGATGGTCGCGATACTGCTTCATTTCCTCCATTACGACCTGGCGTTCGAGATCGAACTCGTGCCTGTCGATCGAAGGCCTGGCGCACATTTCAAACAGGAGGTCGAGGGCAACCGGTAAGCTTTCATGAGGCATTACAAAGTGGTAATGCGTGTACTTGAGGGCGGTCGCGGCGTTGTTGTAGCCTCCCGCTTCCGCCGTAAGCCGGTCTATGTCGCCCGCTCCATACTTTTCATTTCCCTTGAATACCATGTGCTCCAGGAAATGCGAAATGCCGAACTGCTCCGGCCGCTCGCATTCGGCGCCGACGCAGAACCAAAGGTCGACATAGCAGCGCGCGCTTTCGGGCACGTCGAACGTGTATACCTTGAGGCCGCTTTTAAGGCTGTAGGCCTTTACCGGCAGGTTTTTAACCATTGGATTCCTGTTTTTCACCGGAGGGAATGCTACCACAATTGCGAAATAGATGAGGCCCGGCCGGTGTTGAAATGTAAACGGCGATAATCTAGAATATCACGCCTTTGCAAGGGGTCGCCATTGCTTCAACGCGGCAAGGAAATTTTGGTTGTAGACGACGAGGAGATCATCCGCGAAATAATTCGGAGAAAGATCGTCTCGGCGACGGATGTATCGGTCCGCGACGCCGTGGACGGCCTTGACGCGCTGGAAAAACTTGCGGAGCATCCCGTCGACCTGGTCATCACCGATATCAAAATGCCGCGGATGAACGGCCTTGAACTTATTACCGCGATGAGGGAGCGTGGCATCGACACTCCGGTAATCATCGTAACCGGTTACGGGACGCTGAACGATGCAATCGAGGCGATAAGGCTGGGCGCTGTTAACTTCGTTAAGAAACCGTTTCAGACAAACGAACTGCTAAGCGTTATTGACCGGGTTTTTAGTATTTACGAAGAAAAGTTTCACATGAAAGACGTGGTGCCGTATGTAGGAAGCCATGAAGTGTGTTTCGCGCTTCCCAACGACCAAAAACTGTTTCAAGGAGTCATCGCATACGTCAATGAATCCATAAGGAACACCTGGCCTGAATGCAGCCCAAATATGGTTGACATAAAGATTTCAATGTACGAAGCGTTGCTGAACGCTTTCGAGCACGGAAATCTCGGGATTTCGAGCAGCGAAAAAGAAAAGCTGCTAAGCGAATCGCCCGAATCTTATGAAAAATTCATTGCCGAGCGCGCCTCGAAGCCTCCATATTCCGATCGCAAAATCAAAATCGAGTTGAAGATCGATTCCAGCAAGCTGACATTAGCGATCGAGGATGAGGGCGACGGATTCGATCATGCTTCGCTCCCCGATCCGACCGATCCTGAAAACCTTATGAAGCATCTTGGACGGGGCGTGCTGCTTATGCGAAACATAATGACCGATGTCAAATACGTCGGCAAAGGCAACAGGCTCATTCTGGGGATGGAGCGATCAAAGTTGGCGTTGCGCCCGGCGCAGTAAGCTCCTTTGGACAATTCCAATGCGGACTTAGCCCGCTACTTATCGCCAGGCGGCAAACCAGCGCCGGAGCGATCGGGGTATGCCGGCTTATCAGGATCGATCCACGGCTTAAGGTTGAGCTCGTTCATCGCTACCTCTATTGCCGCATCCAGCTGGGGATCCTGTCCATTGGCAAGGAGGGTGGGATTGTCTACAACCAAGACGTCCGGATCGACGCCGTGTCCCTCGATGCCCCAAGTCCCGTCCAGTTCGTAAAAGCCGAAAGTAGGTACGCTGCAATAGCCTCCGTCCATTAGCGGTGGATTGCCGGACAGGCCTACCAGCCCTCCCCAGGTTCGCGTGCCGACGAGCTTTCCGAGACCGGCTTGCCTGAAATAGTACGGGAACGCATCGCCGCCGGATCCAGCAGCGTAGTTGATCAGCATTACCTTGGGACCGGCGTGGGCAAGCCCGGGCGTGCGCCAGCTAAGACCGTCGCGGCGAGCCCAGTAGGACATTATGGGACGATTGAGTAGTTCGATCAGGCGGTTCGGAATAAAGCCGCCGCCGTTCCAGCGCTCGTCAATAATCAATGCGTCTTTCTTGAACTGGCCGACAAACTGCCGTTCGAGGTCGATTATTCCGCCGAACGAGGTGTTTCGTACGTAAATGTAACCAACCCGCCCTCCGGTTTTGTCCAGCACATACTGCCTGTTGGCCTCCTCCCAGGCGCGGTGGCGAAGCTCGTACTCGCTCGAAATCGGGGTGACCAGCACTTTCCTGGAATCGGCGCTGCGCCGCGCCGATTTGCCGACGGTCAGCTCGGTCGGCTTGCCCGCTGTGCCCTGGAACGCCGCGTAGGGAGAGAGTGATGGATCCAAACCCACTCCATTGACCGCGAGAAGGAAATCGCCTTCGGCAACATCGACTCCTGGCTGCGACAGCGGCCCGGTCGCCGCGATATCCCAATCGGCCCCCCGATATATTTTCGAGATTCTGTAACCCTTGTCGCCGTTGGAATCCTTGTCGAGCTTGAAATCGCAGCCCAACAGCCCGACCGATATGTATGGCTCTTCTTCGGTCGGCGAACTCCATACGTATGCGTGGCCCACGTTCAACTCGCCGACCATCTCGCCCAGAATGTATGTAACGTCGTCGCGAGACGCCGCGTGCTCGACAAGCGCCAAAGCCTTGTCGAGTTCTTTCTGCCAATCCACCCCGTGCATACCCGGGTCGTAAAAGAAGTCCCGGTAAACGCGCCAGGCATAGCGGATAACTTCCTTCCATTCACGCCGCGGATCAATTAGGGCGCGCACCTCGCTTGTATCAACCCGCTTGTCCAGAGCTGCGCCGGGACCGGCCGTTGTTATATACATCTGGCCGCCGGAATAAACCAGCATCTTGGAGCCGTCCGGAGTAAGATCAAAGCCGCCGACTCCATCCAGCAGCTTAGTTTCTTCCTTCTTCAAAAGATCGTACTGCGCAAGCTCCAGCCTTCCCTGGGAGCCGGGCGCAGTGGCTCGAATATACAGCACGCGCTTGTCCGCCGCCGCCAGGCTTGAGTAATTTCCACGCGCAAGGGGAAGCACAACGGTTCTCGCTTCCAGTCCTGCAAGGTCTATTACGGTCGCCTTTTCATTTTGGTCGCTTTTCGCGCCTTCCGGTTCGGAATCGCCGGCCTTTCCTGCGGTTCCTTCTTCCGCCTTGATTTCCTCTTCGTCGTTTTCGGGAGCGAAGGGCGAGGCGACGTCTTTGCGCAAAGGCATCGCGGCGATCTGCGCAGAGCTTGAAAACTGGTAGCTGTCGTCAAGATCGCTCATTGTTGGAACAAAATTGCGCTGGGTGATGAAATATAGGAAGTCGCCGCTCTTGTCGAAAACGGGACTGAAGCTGTTGAACATCGGGGAAGTCACAGTATGGCTGACTCGGTTTCTTAGCTCGAAGAGCTTAATTGTGGAATTCGAATTGGACTCGTCTCGAATCGTGTACGCCAGCCAGTTGCCGTCGGGCGCCCAGGAAATCCAATATCCTCCGAGTGCCCAAGGATCTTTCTCCAAAAAAACCGTTTCCTTTTCGTCTATCAAATAAACGAAATAGGAGCCGGTCTTGTCCGCAAAAGCGATTTTTTTGGAGTCGGGAGACCAAACGGGCGAATATCTGAATGCCTTTCCGCCGTCTGTCAGTTTCCGCGCATCTTCCGATCCGTCCGACATGCGAATGAAAAGCTCGTATTCGCCGGTTTCGTCGCCGAAATACGCGATCCACTTGCCGTCCGGCGACCAGGCGGGAAACTGCTCCCAGATGTCGTCGGAGCGAGTGAGATTACGGGGAAAGCCCTTTTCGGCGGGAAGCGTCCAGATGTCCCCGCGGAAGTTGACTGCGACTCGCTTTGCGCCCGGCGATATCGAGGCTCCAAAGTTAAGGCCGGAAACATCAACCATTTGCGGCCGTACGCTGGGATGATCGCCAGGAATGCTAATCCTTACTTCGCGCGTCTTATTCGATACAAGGTCAAGCAGCATCAGTTTCCCGCCATATTCGAAAACAATCTCTTCCGGCCCTATGGACGGCCATTTGACGTCGAATTCGGTGAAGTGAGTAATCTGACTGTGGCTTCCGACGCCTATTTCGTATTTCCAAATATTGCGCCTGTTTTCCTTGCCGGCATCCGAAAGGTAGTAAACCGAGTTCCCGTAATACATAGGGATGTCATCGGTTCCAAGGTGGTCGGTTATCTTGCGCGACTCGAAGTTGTCCAAATTGAAGAGCCAGATGTCTGTCGCGGTGCCGCCCCTGTATCGTTTCCACGTCGCCCATTCCCTCGACCAAGGTGTGAATGCGCACCACTTGCCGTCAGCCGAGAAGCTTGCGAATGCCGCCTGGGCCATCGGAAGCGCACTCGGAAGCCCGCCTCCGTCGTTTGCGTAATAAAGTTTCGTTCCGGGATACGGCATCTCCCTCGACGAACCGAAAACGATTCGGCCGGACGGCGCGAAATCCACAACTGCGTCTTGGCCAGGATGATAGGTTAGCCGCTTCGGTATGCCGCCGGTTACAGGGATTGTGTAAACGTCCACGTTTCCGTCGTAATTGGCGCTGAATGCGATCGTTTGTCCGTCTGGGCTGAACTTGGGCGCGAATTCAGCGCCGGGAGGGGAACTTAGGGGAACTGCTGTTCCGCCGTCCTTCGGTGCAATCCATACATCGTTGTCGTATACAAATGCGATTTTGTTCCTGCTAACATCCGGAAAACGCAACATTGCCGCGTTAATTACGTCATCCGCGGCAGTGCTGTCTGTGGAAAGGCAAAAAAAGATAAGGGCAACGGCAAACAAGATACGTTGAGTCTTCGAGGGCATTTTATTCTCCTTGTAGAGCGACCGACCGTCCCCAGATTTCGGTTTCCGTCCGGCCGAAGACGCGAGCGCGAATGGTACCCTCGACAGGAATCGAACCTGTATTTAGAGTTTAGGAGACTCCCGTTCTATCCATTGAACTACGAGGGCATAAGCGCACCCGACAGGATTCGAACCTGCGGCCTCCTGATCCGTAGTCAGACGCTCTGATCCACTGAGCTACGGGTGCGGCGGGATTATACCGGGGGCGTATTTGGGTGTCAACGAAACTTCAGGGCTGATGATGCCAGAATAGGAGTTTCGCTATTTTTTGGGCACAGCCGCTTCAATCGCCGCGGCAATCGCTCCCGCCGCGACGAGCCCCCAGTAATTGACAAGCCTAACCGCGGCGATTCCTGCAATGACAATGGGCGCGTGGAAACTCCAAGCTTCCAGTATCGCTTTGGATGCCAGCTCGAAAGCACCCAACCCGCCCGGAGTAAAGGGAACCGCATTTGACAAGGTGGCCGCAGAAGCCGAAAACAGGATGCGGACGGCGCCGAGTTCGATTCCGACAGACCGCAGCACCACTCCGAAAGAAGCAAGCTCGCATATCCAAAGAAGAAGCGTAAGCAGAATCAAGTCTAACTGCTTTGTCAGCGCGGACAAAAAGCCGGATTTTACGCCGGCGACCTTGTTGCGGTATTTTGTCGGCAGGAGAAACCGGATAACGCGTTCGATGTTGGCTACCAAAAGGACCGCAAAAGCGACCATAGCTGCGATGACCGCAAGCGTCGCGAGAACCGGTGCATATCCGACGCCGGGCAGTACGTCGTCGCCGCCGGCAAGCAATCCGGCGATGCCTAATCCAAGAAACAGAATCACCGCAACGAAATCAAGAACTCGTTCAGCGATGATGGCCCCAAGAACGACGAAAAATCCGCCTCCATGCCTCCGGGAAATATCCAGTGCCCTATAAAGGTCGCCCGCTTTGGCCGGGACTACGCAGTTGATTGCGAATGAAGAAAGAATTACCGAGAATGCGCGGCCAAAACCCACGGCGATTTTTGATGGTGCAAGCATCACCTGGAATCGCAACGCTCGGAAAACGTATGATGCAAGATAGAGCAAGGCACCCGTCCAAAACCCGGCAACGGAGATGCGAACCAGGCTGGACTTCACTTCCTCCAAGTCAACGCCGCGAACCACGAACCAAAGCAGTCCCGCCGCAATGGCGATGGACAGCAGAATTCGCAGGATGGCGGCGTAGGAATTGCCGGAAGGACGGCTTGGCTCGATGGGGCTGTCCGGAGACTCCCGCGTTTCATTCACGGGATTAAATGACCTCTGAATCCACTTCCGGATCGCGGTACTCCAGAGGCACGAACCTGCTGATCGCGCGCTCGTGTATAAAGAGCACCTTGCCGCGCTTGCCGCCGCGGTTTTTAATCACTTCAAGGACCGTAAAGCCTCCCGAAAACTTGCGCGTGCGGGGATTGTCGCGGAGCTGCTTCTCAAGCTCGCCCAGCTTGGCAACGATTTCGTTCACCGTGTTTTGATGGACGGCCTGGGTGTAGTTCATTTGGAAATATTTCGAAATATTCGACAGCGACTTGTCCTGGCTGACCAGGAAGCAGACCGAATCCGCGAACTGCGTGTCTTGATAGAACCTCACTATAACCTTGTTGGAAATATCGCTGGTCGGATAGAAGTGGTGGTAATCAAGCAGGTATTCGTTGGTGGCCAGAATCGAGATGTCCAGCTCGCGGGCTAGGGACTTTATGCGGCTGGTCAGGATGTTCATGTCCACGGTTGTGTCTGTGTGCGCGTTGATGTTTGCGAGCAGCAGTTGAAGGCTGTCCAAGACTACGAACATAGTGCCCAACTCGCCCCTGGCCTTGTGTCGGCGCCGGAGTTCGACAAGTGTCGAGCGCAAAAATTCCTCGTCTGTTGCGACCGTTCCTTCGATCACGGTCACGTTTTGGTTGAACTCCTGGTATTTTTCGTACGCAGCCATAAGCGCTCGATTGAAGGCGTCGTCGCGCTTCAGGCTGCCCGGATCGTTGCGGCGCGCGATTAACTCCTGCGTGGGCAATTCGCCGATTTCCGACAGCGATTTAACGTAAATCTCCTCTATTCCCTGCTGGAGTGTGATGTAAACGCACGGAATAGAATGATGCTGGGCGATGTAATTAGTGCACCACAGGCAAAAAGAGGTGGTCCCGCTGCCGGGAAATCCGGCAACGATTGTAAGACTTCCCGGTTGGAATCCGCCGCCGAGAATGTGGTTGAGATGCCTGGACGGTGAAGCGATTATCCGCCGCTTTTCGCTGAAAAACCGCTGCAAGAGCTGGGGGGCGAATACGGAAAGGCTGTCGTATTCCTCGGGCTCGCGTTTCTGATAAAACTTGTCCGCGACTATGTCGCGTTCCTCATCCATCCTGCCTTCAATGTCGCCCGCGATCTGCGAGAACAGCGCGGATGCGGCCTCACTGAATGCTTCTATCGGCTCAAGGAAAGCAATCGGTGGCCGCTTCTGGGACATCTCGTACAAGCGGACATAGTTGGTCTTCTTGAAAACGTTGTAAGGCAGCCTGATCTTGTGTATGCCTTTGCCTTCAGCGATCGCGCTACCGGTTATCTGCGTCAATGCGTCATATCTGTAAGCTTCAAAATCGATCTGGCCGAATTGGTCAACGCCGTTGCCTTCTTCGCTGGATGCGAGCTCGACAATCTTCCGGGTCATTTTTTCGTAGTATTGATGCAGATTTATCCTCGGCAGAATCCCGAAGACCGTATAGTCGATTTCAATCTCGATGCGCTTTCCGGAGTAGTTGATGTGAATGGCGTCCAGCGGTATGTCGTATGTAAGCCTTACGAATTCGACAATTTCAATTGCTTGGTTGATGGCATGGACAATTTCCGCACTGGATTTGGCGACAAATGGGATGAAGTAATTGCCGAGCAAATAGAGCCTGCCCTCTTGATATGCCTGGTCAATGTCGGCCTTGTTGTCGTATTCGAAATAAAACCGTGACTGAAACAGGTCTACCTTGTACCTGTTGACAAATTCCTCCAGATGCTTCCGGTCGATTATTACTTTCCGCCCGTCTTCCGCCTGCTGGTTGCCGAAGCCGAACTGCGCCGGCAGCAGTGAATTGTCGTCGGAGCTGCGCGTGTATCTGGCAATTTCGATATATTTGAATTGCTCTGGACGGCGGACGATCTCGCCTTCTTCCTTTGCCAATTTGAGCCTGACGTTTAGGCGCCGGGCCCAGTGCTCAATCGCCGAATCGTAAGTTGAATGGCGTACGAGAGAGTACAGCCAAATAAGATCGCCGCCCCCGCCGGTCACTTTGCTAGCCGGGCATTTGAACTCCCGGCAGTATGCCGATTTCTTTGCCGAATCGTAGACGAGCGTGTAGTCCGCGCCGCTGTTGTGCGCGGGGCAAGGTGCCAAGAAGCCGTCTTTCTTCTGATCGATCGCCGAGGAGTTGACTCCCAATTCGGCAAGGATCAGCACGGGATCAAGCTTCCCGAGCAGTTCCGTAATTGATTCCAGCGAATACTTCGTCTTTCTTAGCACGCCCACCAATCCGATTGACACCCTAAAAAGGGGGTGTTACAATCTGAACGATTCCCCAGAATGCGTGACCTACTATCCTAGCACATTGCCGGGGATTGTAAAGAATGAAGATGTCCACCGCAGGCAACCCCCTCAAAGATGTCAGGAAGCAAATCGCGGCCGCAATCGGCCGCTCCCTGCCGCAGGTGGGCAACCGTCCAGAAGGGTTTATAAAACTGCTTCCAATCGAGCCCCCGCGAAAGCCCGGTTATTCGACAACTGTTTGTTTCGATCTGGCCAGTGAATCGCTTAAAGACGAGTTTGATGCGCTAAGCGAGAAAGTCGGGAAAAAAGAAGCCAAAATGGCCTTGAAGGAGAGATCTGCAGCACTCGCGGCTTCGTTTGCCCAACGGATTTGCGATGAAATCGCTCAAAACGGAACAAGTCTCCCTTGCGTAGCCGAAATCGTGCGCGAAGCGGGTTATGTCAACTTCTACTTCGATGTGGACTGCGTTTCTCGCTGCGCAATCGAGGCGTCCGAGGAAAATGGATTGGATTTCGGTAAAGGCGCCGCCAAATCCGAAAGGATAATGGTGGAATACAGTCAGCCCAATACGCACAAGGTATTCCACGTAGGCCACACGCGTAACGCGGCACTTGGGGCCGCGGTTGCCAATCTGCTCGAATTCTCCGGTTACGAAGTAATTCGGGCGAATTACATCGGAGATATAGGCGCGCATGTGATCAAGTGTCTTTGGGCGCTTTTGAAATTCCCGGGCGAATTCGACCATATCGAGGACGAATCAAGGCGTCTGGGCGAGTATTACTCCCTTGCCGACAAGGTTGAAAGCGGCGAAGAAATCAATACAAAATCCGGTCCGTATGCAATTGAACCCGAGCTGTTCGATGCCGAAATAAAAGAGCTTTTCGCCCGCTGGGACTCGGGCGATGCGGAGCTGGTCAGGCTGTGGAGGGACACTCGCGCTGCGAGCCTAAAAGGGTTCGAGCGGATATACACTTTGTTGAACGCCGGATTCGATCATGTCTTCTATGAGAGCGACGTCGAGTCGGAAGGCAAGCGCTGCGTACAGGAATTGCTCGAAATGGGCATTGCAGAAATTGGAAGCGAAGGGGATTACGCAGGGGCGGCTTACGTGGATTTGGACGCAAAACTGCCGGGAAGCGATTTGCGAAAAATGGTCGTCCTGCGGGCCGACGGATCGTCGCTTTACCAGACGAAGGAACTTGCGCTTGCAAAACGCAAGTTCGGCGAGTTCGGCATAGATAGGGCGATTTATGTTGTTGCAAGCGAGCAGTCGTTTTATTTCAAGCAGATATTCGCCATACTCAAGCTTTGGGGTTTTCCCCAGGCGGAAAAATGCGTTCACCTGCCGTACGAAATTGTGACTTTGGCCGAAGGCAAAATGTCGAGCAGGTCGGGAACGGTGGTGCTTTTCGAGGATTTGCTTGCCGAAGCGATGAGCAAACTCGCTCACATCGCGCGCGAAAAGGGATATTCGGCCGATGCAGAAGATACCGCGCTGAAGGTCGCTATCGGGGCAATCAAATTCTCGATGCTCAATATTGACCACAACAAGGTGCTGGTTTTTGACTGGGAGCAAGCGCTGAATTTCAATGGGCAGGCCGCCCCATACATTCAGTATATGGGAGTTCGAGCAAAAAGAATTTTGGCCGAAGCAGGTGATACTTCCAGGAGATCAGCCCAGCCGCCGCCTAACCTCCAGGTTTACGACCACGAACTCGCCCTTGCCATAGGCCGATTTCCGGACGTCGTCGAGACTTCGGCGGATCAGCTCGCCCCTTATGTACTGACAAGATACTGCTTTGAGCTTGCCCAAAAGTTCGGTGAGTTTTACCGTTTTTGCCCGGTTTTGAAGGCCAATGTTGAGCTTCGTGACTGGAGGCTGCGGGAAGTAGAGGCATTTTTGCGCGTGCTAGAATCCGGACTCCGGCTTTTGGGAATCGAAATACCTGAAGCTATGTAGCCTAAGCGGAACTGAAAATGGCGACAGTAGTCAGCATCGACCAGTTTGCGGGGCTTGTGCGGTCGGTAGTTACGACTCTCCGCCAGACCTCGGTCAGCAGAGTTGGGCTTCCCTCGCTTGTCATCAACCGCTACCTTGCGGATGCATCGCAACTGCTCGACGGGGATGTGAACGATGCCGTTGACGTCGCCAAAAACAACCCGGCGTTACTGCTGGCGGCGATGGAGTTGATTGAAGGAAGCAAGCTCTTCGGGGATGAGTTTTTGGGGCAGGCCGAATTTATGAGCCTGTATCTCGGCGATGTCCCAGCCGATGCGTTTTTGTTCGCCTGGGACGAGCTGGAGCCTATAACGAATCTAATCAAACGCGGCGCCACAGTCCAAATAGCCAAAAGCCGCGACAGTCTGGTTTATTTTTTTCAGAACCTGGTGAGGTATGCGTATCATTTCGGCGGCGTTTACCAAGATCCCGCAGCGCTTGCAAAATTTTTCGGCTACCGCCCTCCGGGTTTGATTCTACTGACAAGGGAGCCGACAGATTATGAGCTTCTTATTCTGGTTGCGCTAACAAAATTCCGCGTGCCGGTATGGCAAATCGGCGAGAGATGGTTGGCGGACCAGGATTTCAGGCTGCTGTCCGAATACGAACTCCAATCCGCATTGATTGATGAATACAGTACTAGAGGATGGCATTTGCTTGAACCGCCGACGGAAAGATCGCAGGAGGAATCCCATCTCAATTTCCGTACGGTGGGGGGAAATTACAACTCTTTCTTCGTTGTTCGCTCGATGGGCGGAGTGGACGGCGTTGAAGTCCGCGGCGAAACGTTCGGCGACATCGGAGTAATCGTCGATATCGGAGACAGCGATATAGATATCACGATGACAGGCTTCATAGAGAGGGAGCTGCTGAAACTGCTAAATCGTACGGGCGAGGTTAAAGCGGAGCAGCGCGAATGGTTCGTGATGCAAATCGATCCCGCAGTGACATCCCCCACGAGTCTCGGAAAGTTGATTTACGGGCTTATTCGAAAGGAATTCGACCTAAAACAAGTCTGCGTGAACATAATATGCGATCCGCTGCGCCTTGCGTCATTGAGGGCGGGAATAGTAGCCTACCAGGAAAACCGGAACAAAGAAATAGAGCGTCAGGACGAGCTGAACGCGTCATTTTACATGTGCACGAGGTGCAGAAGCTATGCGGGAAGCCACTTTTGCATAGTTACTGCGGAGCGGCCGGGCCACTGCGGTAGAAGTTATGAGATGATCAAGACACTGGCTCATGCATCGGATTCTTGCGAATACCTCCCGGTGAAAAAGGGCGAGCTTTTGGATAGAAGAAGGGGCGAATACGCCGGGATTAACAAACTGGCGAGATTGATGTCCGGCGGCAAAATCAAAAGGCTTTTTTTGCACAGCGCAGCGGAACATCCGCATCCCTCGAGCGCCGAATTCAGCATTCTCGCCTTTTCGATTCCGCGGCTCGGCGGGATTGGCCTCGTTCACCGCGGATTTCGCGGAGTGACGCCGGATGGAAGAACTTGGAACGAGCTTGAAGCTGCCGCCGTCGGCCGTCAGTGCCCCGGGATAGTTGCGGTCAGTCCGGCGTACATTCATTCAAAAATGTTTCTTGCGGCGGACGGCGGCCCGGCAAATATTCTGTGGATGACCAGCAATCTGGTGGAGCAGCTTGGCTGGATGGACCGCCGGATTGCGACAGAGCGAGAGTGTACAAATCTGACTACATTGAAGAACTTTTACGAGTAGCTTATACTAGGAGACGTGCCCGACCAGCTTGCTAAACTGGAGCAGATTTTAACAAACGCCAAGCTCAAGTTTGAGCGCTCCAAGCACGATGAGACCACGGAGCTGCTGAGCGCGGTTCTGAATGCTGAAAACGACTTAAGGCTGGACATTATCGCCTTGCTTGACGCGGACGGATACGAGCTGAAATTCGTCGCATATCTCGACGGGGTGGACGCTACGGCTGCCGCGGATCAATTGCGCGACACGCTTGCCCTAAATTTTATAATGGCGTTGGGCAGGTTCGCGTACCAGCCGGACATCGACGCCGTGGTTTATGTGGCGGACTACCCGTTGATGCTGCTTGACGACGACACGTTCCAAAGCATTTTGGACGAGTATTATTACTTCGCCAATCTTTACTTCGAGCAGCGGTACGGCTCGGCCAGAAGACTGCGCGAATTTGCAGGCCCTGATGAAGATACCGGGGTGTCTCGAATCGAGCCGCCCGGAACCGCCGAAGACCAACCGCAGATTCCGGCTGTCGACCTTTTAAAGCTGAAACTAGGCTCCGATATCGAAGAAGGGCACGATTAGCCGATGAGGTTGGTCGGGATTCAAATGTCGGTGAAAGATGGGGACGAACGCGCGAATTTCGACAGTGCAGAGGCCGCGTTGTCGAAAGCTTCACCGAAAAGCGGTTCGCTCGTTGTTCTCCCCGAGTTATTCCATTGCGGCTACGATTGGAGCTTCATTCGCGGGCTGACAGAGGCCGATACGGCGCGCACCATATCGCGGCTATCGGATTGTGCAAAACGTCATTCCGTATTTCTGATTGCGGGCTCGATCGCGGAAGCTCGCGGCGATCAAAAGTTCAACACGAGCTTTGTTTTTGATCCCGATGGGAACCAAATTGCCCGCTATTCCAAGGCGCATCTCTTTTCACTGTTCGAGGAGGACAGACATATCTGCGCCGGCAATTCGGCCGTCTGCGTTGAATGCGGTAAAGCTAATGTAGGCTTGATGATCTGTTACGACATGCGGTTTCCGGAGCATGCTAGGCGGCTTGCTATTGACGGGGCGCAGATTCTCGCCGTTCCGTCGGTATGGCCGTTAAAGCGCAGGCACGCCTGGCGAACGCTGGCGATTGCTCGTGCGATAGAGCAGCAATGCGCAGTGATTGCCGTCAATCGCGCGGGAATCGATTCGACGGGGGCAGATTACGGAGCTTCCTTGATTGTTGATTCGTGGGGAAACGTGCTCGCAGAATCCGAAGGTTCGAACGAGGATACTATTGAAGCGGAGATTAGCTTGGACGAAGTGGCGAAATCCAGATCGCATATCCCGACTTTTGGGGAGCGCAGGCCCGACGTCTACCGGCTGGACTGGGAATTGTGCAACATTAATGCGTTGCAGTAAGGATGAATCGCTTGAATGCGGCTTAGCCTGCTGTAAAATTGCCTTTCGCGATTCGATTTGCCGCGTCAACGTGATTTTAATCTCTGAAAGGAGGATCTGATTGTGGAGTACGAAAATCTGTTGGTCAAATCTGATGGGCCGGTAGCAGTCGTAACGATAAACCGTCCGGACAAGTTGAACGCGCTCAACAACCAGACCATGCTTGAGCTGAAGGATTTCCTGATGTCCGCAAAAGAGGATTCCTCAATCGGCGCAATTGTATTGACGGGAGCAGGTGAAAAGGCCTTTGTGGCCGGGGCGGACATCGGAGAAATCAACACCTTGACTCCCTCCGAAGCCGCGCATTTTGCGCTCCGCGGCCAACGCATCTTTGGCAAGTTGTCTGGATCCGCCAAACCCACTATCGCGGCCGTGAACGGATTTGCTCTTGGAGGAGGGTGCGAGTTGGCGATGGCGTGCCATCTGCGGGTGGCCTCGGAGAACGCAAAATTCGGTCAGCCGGAAGTCAAACTTGGCATCATTCCGGGTTATGGCGGAACCCAGAGGTTGGCCAGGTTGGTCGGAAGAGGAAGGGCGCTTGAATTACTGCTTACGGGCGAGATGATCGGCGCCGAGGAGGCGTATCGAATCGGCCTTGTAAATCACATCTACCCTTTGTCGGAGCTTGTCCCGAAGGCCGTCGAATTGGCCGGGAAAATGCTGGCGAACGGGCCGTTGGCGCTCAAGTATTGCATCGCTGCTGTCAATTACGGCCAAGACTCGCCGCTTGACAAAGCGCTAGCCCACGAAGCGCATCTATTCGGATTGTCCTGCGCGACGGAGGATATGAAAGAAGGAACTGCCGCCTTTCTGGAGAAACGCAAGCCCGAATTCAAACGCAGGTAACCGGTATCGCGTTATTGCAGCCGGCCTGACGCGCCAACCGTGCTATAGAACTTTGAAGTAGGTGTCCAGCTCCCACTTGGTGACCTGGACGCGATATTCGTCGTATTCCTTATATTTGACTTCAAGGAAGTTTTCGACGAACGTGTCGCCCAGCACCTCGCGAATGAACTGCGACTTGCGCACGAAGTGCAGCGCCTCGTGCAAATTTTCGGGCAGGCTTTTAATGCCAATCCGGGTTAGCTCAAGGGGACTCATATGGTAGAGGTTTTTCTGCTGCTCATCGGGCAGCTCGTACTTTTCCGCCATACCTTTCAGTCCGGCGCCCAGCATTACGGAGAACGCAATGTATGGATTGCAGGCCGGATCGGGGCAACGCAGCTCGATGCGCGTGGCATTCTCCTTGCCGGGTTGGTAGTATGGCACCCGAATCAATGCGCTACGATTCCTTTGGCTCCAGGCGATGTACACAGGTGCTTCGTAGCCTGGGACGAGCCTTTTGTAGCTGTTTACCCACTGAGCGAGGAATGCAGTAATCTCTTGAGCGTGATAAAGCACTCCGGCGATGAAATGCTTTGCCACATCGGAAAGGTTGTTTGAGGAATCAGGCGAGAAGAATGCGTTCTTTCCGTTTTTGAACAGCGACATGTGCGTGTGCATTCCGCTTCCGTTCACTCCGAAAACCGGCTTGGGCATGAAACTCGCGTAGTAGCCGTTCATTCTTGCGACTTCTTTGACCAAATAACGGTAAGTGATGCAGTTGTCCGCCATCCTGAGGCATTCGTCGTAGCGCAGGTCTATCTCGTGCTGGCTGGGTGCGACTTCGTGGTGGTGATATTCCACCGGTATACCCATTGCGTTAAGCGCATCAATCGTGCGCTTGCGCAGATTGGTCGCCAGATCCAGCGGAGGTGCGCTGAAGTAACCGCCAGGATCCAGAAAGTCGGTGCCATCGCTGTTTTTAAAATAGAAAAACTCAAGCTCCGGTCCGACGTAAAAGGTGTAACCCATATCGGCGGCCTTTGCCAAATTCTTCTTAAGGATATTTCGCGAGTCGCGGTCGTAGGGTTTCTTATCCTTTGGCTCGACGATATCGCAGAACATCCGGCAAGCTCTGTAATCGGGATCATCCCAAGGCAGGATGCTGAAGGTGGATATGTCCGGCATCGCGACGAGATCGCTTTCCTCGATTGCGTTGAATCCCGAAATGGAAGAGCCGTCAAATCCCATGCCGTCCGTCAGAGCCGTTTTCACTTCATCGGGCGTTATGGAGAATCCTTTAAGGATTCCGCAAATGTCTACGAACCAGAGCCAGATGACTCCGATTCGTTCACGTTCGATGATTTCGAGAATTTCCTCTTTCGTGTTCCCCAAGAAGCACCCCGCAAACCTTTAAGGTGGCGCGTATTATATGAACGGCGCGATATAAGTCAATAGGCAAAATTGCCTTTTTTTAAGCCGAACTAGTATTCAATTTTCTGGTGCGATCCTTGCTGAAATGTGATTTGCCGCCTGGTTGGATTATTTTTATGGCGGGTTTTCAACCTGAGTCAACAGTCCCTAACATAATCGCGCAAACCTTGTGCACATGTGTTACTCAAATGTGGATAACCTGGGAAATCGCCGCGCAATGTAAATAAGGCCGTTATTACGCATTTGAAGTAACGCGAGAGCGGGCAAGCAAAACCCGCGAACGCTTTACTGCGATCTCCTCAATCCGGCCGTCAATCCGATGATATAATCGAGTCCGCATGGCCGTTCGAGGACGCGAAGTCGAGGTAACGAACCGCCGCGCCTTCCATGATTATTTCATCCATGAGCGCATTGAATGCGGAATCGTGCTTTTGGGCAGCGAGGTGAAAAGCATACGGAATGGAGGCGGCAACCTTCGCCACGGATACGCGCAGTTTCGCAACGGCGAGCTTTGGCTGGTCGGCGTGAACATATCGAAATACGATTTCAGCGGTTCGCTCGGCCACGAGCCTACGCGCGCAAGAAAGCTGCTTCTGTCAAGGCGGGAACTCGACAAGCTGCGCGTCAAGTCCGAGGCAAAAGGATTTACGCTTGTTCCGCTTCGTATGTATTTTTCGAAAGGAAGGGTGAAGGTCGAAATCGGCCTGTGCCAGGGCAAGCGGCAGTACGACAAGCGTGAGTCCATAAAGGAGCGGGATCAAGAACGTGCAAAAAGGAGAGGCCTGGATTGAATCGAAGGAATATCCACCGGCTAAGCTTGCACGGAAACAATTCCGCCCGGTTAACGATAGCCTGTGCGCTGTTGATGTTGTTTTCAGCCGCGGGCTGTCCTGCAAATCAAGAGAATAAAACTAAACCGGAGCCGCCGCAGCCGCAATTTGTCCATCCCGAAAGGGCTGGGAAGCGGGCAATAAAGCTATATTTTTACGACCCGCAGGCGACGCTGCTTGTCCCGGTGACCAGATTGATTGCGGGGAATTCGCCCATGCCCGAAACGGCTTTTCGTGAGCTTGCGGCAGGGCCGGCCGGCGGCTCGCCCCTGATTAAAACGATTCCCGATGGCACAAAGCTAAATGCGAGCAAGATAGAGAGCGGTGTAATGACGCTCGACTGGTCGCCGGAGCTGACTGCCTACGGCGGCGGAAGCACTATGGAAATCGGATTGGTTCAGTCCATTCTTTTCACGGCTGGTCAGTTTGAAGAAGTATCCTCGGTGCAGTTTCTTATCGGGGGCGAGAAGAAGGATTATCTGCCGGAAGGCACCGGAATACGGGAGCCGTTTCCAATTCCAAAATGGATCAACGACTTCGGTTCGGGCGACGAAGAGGACAAGTTTCAGGCTTATTTGGTTATCCGAGGCAAAAATCTGCTTGCCCCGATAACGATTTCAGCGGCAGATCCAGCAGAGCTTTACCGAAGGTTGAAGGATCCGCGCACCTACGGCGGTGTTTTCGATTCCGCGCCCGTCGAAATCGGATTTGTCCTAAGTTTGGAGGGAAGGAGCAGGGTTGTTTTGGGACTGGACAAGTCACTGATGGATATTCAGCTGGAAAGAAGAGCACCAGTAGTTCGCGCTCTAGCTTGCACGGTATATAATTTCGTCCTGTCGAAGCCGGAATTCGGCTCGATGAAAGTGACTTACAACAACGAGGAAGCTGTGTCGCTGTTCGATGTTGACTTGTCCGAAGCGGGAATCGCGGCGTGGCTTTCGGAAATCAATTTGGAAGGTGAATAGATGGCGCCATCGGGCACGCCGCCGCCGGTTCCGGTAGGAATGTTCGACTCCGGAATAGGCGGTCTTACCGTTTATAAGGAGCTTATGCGACACGCACCGAGTGTCCCGGTGCTTTACTTCGGCGACACTTATCATGTTCCATACGGCTCGCGCCCTTTAGGGCAGATTAGGCAATTCGCTCTGAATGCCATAGACTTTCTTGCATCCAGAGGCGCGCAAGTGGTCGCGGTTGCCTGCAATGTTTCTTCAAGCGTACTAACGAAGGCCGATATAGAAACGGCTCCCGTGCCGGTTTTCGGACTTGTGGCCGGCGGCGCTCAGCATGCCGTGAACTTATCGCGAAGCGGCAAAATCGGTGTGATTGCAACCGAAGCGACGATCAAAAGCGGAAGCTATCAGAGGGAAATAACGGTACGGCGCACTGACGCTTTGGTTGTCGCCGTGCCAAGTCCTAAGCTGGTTCCGTTGATCGAGGAAGGCCAAAGGGATACCGATGCCGTTTATGCGGCGTGCAGGGAGTACCTGGAACCAATCAAGGCGGCGGGATGCGACACGGTCGTGCACGGTTGCACTCATTACCCGCTGCTGCAGGATGCGCTTTCCGAAATTGCCGGGCCGGGAATTACTTTCGTCGACCCGGCGGCATATCTTGCCGTAGACATCGTAGAGCACCTTTTCAGCATATCTGCAAACGATTACAAGCGTGAAGGTGGAGTTGCCCCGTCGCGCGTGTTTTTGAGCAAACACTCGGAGTCGTTCGTGGAAAACGGAAGCGCATATTTGGGGTTCGACCTTGCGCCGCTGATCGAAATACAAAACATAAACGCGGGAATAGCCGCGAATTGGGAGGCGCGCGTTGGCTGAGGGAGAAAAGCTTAAAAGCTTCGAGGAACTTAGGGAAAAAATGGGGCTGCCCCCGAAGGGACCGCGTTCGGATGGAAGGCACTACGACGAAATGCGCGCGGTATCTTTCGAGGCTCCGTATTTCCGCCCCCACCAGGTTCTCGTTTGCTTCGGGAACACTCGCGTGGTTTGTTCCGCTTCATTTGAAAACAGGGTTCCCCACTGGCGCTACGGCAGCGGCCTTGGTTGGTTGACCGCGGAGTACGGGATGCTTCCCGGCTCAACCGAAACCCGTACCGCAAGGGAAAGGGGAGTAACGCACAGCGGACGAACGTACGAAATCCAACGTCTTATCGGACGGGCATTGAGAAGCGTGGTCAGGTTGGGGGCGCTGGGGCAAACTACAATTTATATCGACTGCGACGTGATATCAGCGGACGGAGGCACCCGAACTGCAAGCATCACCGGTGGATACTTGGCTATGATTAGCTTGCTTAAAGCAAATGAAAAGCGATTCGTAGAATGGCCCGTGATTGAGCCCGTTTGCGCCGTTAGCGTGGGCATCGTTGACGGACATACAATGCTTGACTTGAACTACGCCGAGGATTCCAAAGCTCAAGTGGATGGAAATGCGGTATTTCGGCCCGGAGGGCGAATCGTGGATTTCGGCGCTTCTGGGGAAGAAAGCTCGTTTACGAAAGACCAGCTGAGCGAATTGCTTTCATTCGCGGAAAAGGGTGCAGCGGAGATATTCAAAATCCAGACAAGGGCCGCGGAAGCTATACTTGGGGCAGGCGTTTAATAAACCGCCAGTGTGACTTGTTAACTTCAATGAAAGACGGCCCACGCCACAGCTTCAACCTTTGTGCTGCGAGCAGCCTCCGCGATGTGCTTGCGATCGAGTATTCCATCCGTTACCCTTATTTCCGCTTCATAAACTTTGCACCTTACGCTTTGGCCTTGTGCGGACGCAAGTTCGCCAACAACGAATCCGGGCAAGATTTGATTGATTACCGAAACGAATTTCATTGCATGCTCCAAATTCCTTGCGCGGATTCTTATTGAATGAACTGGAGCGAATGGCGGAAGACCCCGTGAGCGCCTAAGCGCATACCTTTCGGAAAAGTAATTTTGGTTCACGCCCTTTAACCAATCGTAAAAAGCAAATTCGGGTTGCTCGGCTGCCACTATCAATTCTACGGCGTTGTCGCCATAAAGCCCGGCAAAACGGGCGATAACCTCTGCCGCGCGTTCCGGACCGTCCAGTGAGTGACGCCTAAGTTGGTCTTCCAAACCTGCCACGACCAGAGCTTTCGGCTTGAAATCGAGCGGTCTGTAGAGCGTTGCCGAGGTTGAAATAACCAGTATTTTGTCCGTCAAATCGGGAATTTCCGCGTCGGACGAAATGCTGGCGCACTCGCGATTGCCCATCAAGGATTCCGCATCGCACCGAACGCGATCAACGCCAACAGCCGAACGCCGAATCATTGCGCTTCCGCACTCCGGGCAAAGCAATTCGGCAATTTCCGTTCCGCAGGAAGAACAAGAGTAGCCCGATGATGATTTGGTAAGTATCGAGCCGCAACGAGGGCAGGGGATCGGCGCGCCGCAGTCGACGCAAATAAATCCTGCTGCGAAGCCGCGCCTGTTGTATAAAACGAGAGTTTTGCCCAGTCTGCCGGCAACTTCAACCGATAACCGGGCCAGCGGGGACGGTTCTGCCTCCATTTCTTCCGCATTTTCGCGCTCTTTACGCGCCCAATTTGAAAGAGCGACAACCTCGGTTTTCGGCGGATTGCGAACACCCAAAGGCGGCATAGCCAGAATGCGTCTGCCGCCTCCCGGAAAATAATGAAGTAGCAGCATCGAACCTGAAGCAAGAGCCGTTCCGGCAGTGCGGATTGCGTCGGGAAGAGTTGGCTGCGCCTCGTACTCCGGGGAGGAGGAGTCGACGAAAAGTATGCAAGACGCACCAGCGGCGGCCGCAAGTCCAGCCAGGCCGCGAGTACCTATAACGGCGCGTGCTTTACCGGTCCGCGCGTAGATAACTGCTTTGCGCACTTCTGCCTTGGAACTCTCGGGGGTTAGCGCAATTACCGGAATGCCTGAGGCGATAAGTGCCGATCTTAATGCAGGAATAAAGTGTCTGGAAGGAGCTATTAAGGAAGTCCAGCCGCAATTTGCTGTTTGTTCGCATATTGCTGGGATTTGGCCAAGAAGCGCCGTAAAAGACAAATCGCCGACATATGCCGAAGCGCCGATCGCAAGAAAGTCGTAAATCGGTCCGGAAGTTATTTTGGTAAAAGATCCTATCGAATCCGGATGGCAAGTTATCGATTGCGCATCCGCGCGGCCGAAACACTCCGGGTGAGCCAAACCCAATTTGAACTCGATTGCGCCTTCCGATACCAACTCCGAAAGACAATCGTCGGAAACCGTTGCGGGGGTGAAAAGCGATTCCTTTGAATTACCGAAAGACAACAACTGGAAATTTCTCGATGTCAGCTTGATGGGCTTTTTTGCGGCCGATTTCGCCAATCTGACCAGTGCTTGAGACGCGGCCGGCGATATTCGGCTTTCGTCGGTAAGCCTACCAAGGCGCAGCTTAAGTTCATCC
>JABRWB010000089.1 GCA_039961635.1 bacterium | reverse complement strand
AGCAAATCATTCGTAGAGCGAGGGCGAGCCGCCGCTCCCCCCTGCAAATTGGTTTTGAGCCGCCGTAGCGCAGCAGGCTGGATTTGATGTAGCCCCGCACTTTGAAGCCGTTCAGTACGTCCAGCAAATCCGCGCCGATGTTGACGTTGTCCTTGTACGTCTCGCCCTTCTGGCCGAAGGTGATCGTCCGGTTGGCCGGAATATTGCTTAAGCCCGCGCCTTCCCTTTTGGAAATACCGGGCTTCCCGACGTACCGCCATAATCATCACCCAGGTTCGGATTTTCGCGGTTCCCGCACGGCGGCATTATACCGGAATCAATCGCCTTTGCCAAAGGACTAACTCCGATAAAAAAAATCGGGGTTGCCACAAAAGCGCGTCGAAAAAAGGCCCCGGTCGCCCGGGGCCTTAGTTTAACTTCGCAGCTCTTCAAATCACGCGGCCTGAAGGCCGCGCTTCGTGGATTATTCCGCTAGTCGACTCCGTACAGGACGAAGTTGCGGAAGATGTTGTCGCCCGGCTCGAAGCCCTGCTCGCCGTGGAACGGCTGGTAGCCCTCCGCAAACACGAGCACCGCGTACGCGCCCGGCTCGATCTCCTCGATCACGTAATAGCCTTCCTGGCCGGTCTGCGCCGCGTAAACGGGGACGAATTCCTCTCCCTCGTAGAATCCCAGCTTGACCCATGCGCCGATCAGCGGCTGCTCCTCGCCGTTGTATACGTGGCCGTACAACCTTGCGAAGTCGTTGCCGCCGCCCGTCGGCGTCAGAAACGCGTTGACTTCGGTGCCCTCGCCCGCGAATACCTGGATTTCGAAGATCTCCTCAAGCTCGTAGCCTTCCTTGAAGAACTTCATGTGGTAAAAGCCCGGCTCGAACACGGCGTCGAACTCGTAGCCGCCCAGGTCGCCCGTGTAGGTTTCCGCGACAAGCAGATCGCCGCTGAACACCTTCACGTGAGCATCGGAAATCGGCTGCTCGGTGGATTCGTCATATACATGTCCGAAAATCCAGCCGTTGTCGCCGCCGCCGCCCAGCGGTACAAGGTACGCGTCAACCTCCGTGCCTTCGCCCGCGAACACCTGATTTTCGTAAATCCACCTGGTTTCGTAGCCGTCCTTCATGAACTTGAGGGCGTAGAAACCGGGCTCAAGATCGCCGAATTCGTAGCCGCCGGCCTCGCCGGTGGTCGTGTCGGCAATCGCCTGCTCGTTATGGAAAAGCACGACCGTCGCGCCCGCGATGGGCTCGCGGGAATGGTCGTCGTACACGTGGCCGAAGATCCAGCCCGGCCCGCCGCCCTGCGGCGCTTCGATAACGAGATGCAGCTCGCCTTCTTCGCCGGGTTCGAGGAAGATGTCTTCAAGGTTGCTCTGGCGCTCCCACTTGAACGCTTTGGCATAGTAGCCTTGAGGCGCGGGAAGCTCGACGAAGTGAATAACGCCGTCGCCGTTCGTGTAGCCGCTGCGGAAGGGCTGCTCGTAATTGACCTTCCACAGCTTTACAAGCGCTTCCGGAACCGGGTTGCCGAACTGGTCGCGCACGATTACGAACAGCGACGCCCAGCCCTGCTCGGCGGGACGCTCGATGGTCAGGTGAACTTCCTTGTCGTCGCCCGGCGCGAGCTGGACGGTTTCGACGTTGCTGTGCCGCTCCCATTTGAACGCCTTGACGGCGTACGTGCCGGGAGCAGGAACTTCCTCGAAGTGAATCACGCCGTCGCCGTTCGTGTAGCCGCTGCGAACGACCTCGCCTTCGAGATTGTTTCTGAATACCTTGACAAACGCCTCGGCGATCGGCTCGCCGTGCTGGTCGCGGACGACCGCCCAGAGCGACGCGAATTCGCCGTGCTGCTCGCGCTCGAAGAAGAAGTTCTTGATCGTTTTCTGGCCGGCGCGGATTTCGACTTCCGCGGTCAGCGGATCGAATTCGCCGAACTCGCAACGAACGTGGTAGACGCCAGCGGGAATCTCATGGAATGCATACTCGCCTTCCTGGTTTGTCCAGGTTTCGCCTAATACTTCATCGTTGTTGGCGCCGAAAACAACAAGGTGAGCCTCAACCGCGGGCGGCTCGCCGCCGTCCTCGCCGCGGTAATGAACCGAGCCCGAAAGCGAGCCGAATCCTCCCGGCTCGTTTGCGAAAAGCGTAACCGTGATTTCGTTTACGCCTTCGTGCAGGTTGAGGTCGCCCTCGAAAACGCGGTAGCCGTCCTTTGCCACGCGAATCCAGTATCCGCCCGTGTGAGGCAGCTCGAACCGGAAGCCGCCCTTCTCGCCCGACATCGTTTCCCAAACATGCCCGGCTTCGTCAGTAAGGCGGATGTGCGCGCCCGCTATCGGGTGGCCTTCGCCGTTCTTGACAAGGCCTTCAAGGATCACGTGCTGGCCGCTTTGCCCGTCCTTGGGTTCGAGTACGAAATTCCGCTCGATGGTGTCGTTCGCGATTACCTCGACGAAAGCAGAGCCGGGGTGGAATCTCGGGTGCGCCGCAAGCATGTCCGCCGGGCCGGCGGGAACTTCAACAAAACGATAAAAGCCGTTGTCGTTCGTGTATGTCTGGAACCTCGGACCGTAGTCGTCGCCGCGGTAGGAAAGAAGGAAAACCGCCGCATGGCCTATGGCCTCGCCGTTGGTGCTTGTCACGCGGCCTTCGACGTTCCCCACGTTGATGCGGTGTAAAGGAATGTTGAATTCGCGGTTGCCGCCGGCTTCCAGCTCGACTTCGCCGAAGAATACCTGGAAGCCGCGCTTGAAGCCGAGGACGAACTTGTGACCCGGAGGAAGCCGGTCGAACTCGTAACCGCCAAGGTCGCCCGACTGCGTCGCCCGGAAAAACCCGTCCATATCGAACACAATCACCCAGGCGCCCGGAACCGGCTCGTCGGTGCCGGCCACGAAGACGCGGCCGTGCATCCTGGCGAAATCGGGCGAATCCTGCGACGCAAGCCTTGCGTCGGACGAGCTGAAGGCCAGGTTGACCGGAGTGTCGCCGTCAACGTCAATCGACGTCGTGAAGAATACGTGGCCGTCCTTGCCGAAGTGCAGCTCGTGCGAACCCGGGGCAACATCCTGGATCAGGAACACGCCCTGGCTGTCTGTCATTGCCGATATCGGCTGGTCGTCCAGCGCCACCTCGACGTCCTCCAGCGGCGTGCCGAGCGCATCCTTGATCACTCCCGCGACGTCGCCGGGAGAAAGCGCGGTGCCGGGAGGCAGAAGCTCGATGACTGGCAACTCGCCCGCCGGATCGTTGTTCATCTGATCACCGGAACCCGGCGCGGGCGGATTGGGAGTTCCGATGGAACTACCGCCGCCTCCGCCGCACGCGGCAAGGCCGATCAACAGGAACGATGCGAACGCGACAAACAGGGACAATTTCAGTCTGGATATAAATACCTGCATTTCGATACTCCTTGAAGCTCAACGGAATGTAAAAGCTAAGGAATGCTGCCCCCCGGCTTTGCAGCCGCTCCCGCGAAACACGGGATACAAGATATTACCCTTTTTTCGGCGTTTTCGCAACGGAAGAAACGCCTTTCGGGAGAAAACTCCGGAATCGGGGGCGGTAATGCCGGAATCGTAATACTTGTTTGATTTCGCGCTAATAGAGAATTTCGCGGACAAAGCAGCCGCCTTTATTCAGGCTCTCTTTTCTGGAATATAAATGCTGAAAAAGCTGACCACGGAAAGGTCGGGGCGCTCGGCGAGATTGAGCCTGGGCCGAACGCCGACAAACGCTTCGCCGGTGTCCGAATAGACAAGCTCGACGGTGGGGTGCAACGGCCGGCTGGCCGAGCTTTCCACGACGACAGCGATTGCGCCGCTGGAAAGCTGGAGGAACGAATTGCGAGGATAAACCATCACGCTCTGCATGAAGGCCTTGAAAACCTGCGGGGAAACAGAGCTGCGGGTGAGCGAAAGTACGGATTCGAATGCCTTGCCCGGCAGGTAGGCGTCTCTGTACTCCTTGGGCGTGAGCTGCGCGGCGAACTTGTCCGCGAGCGAAACGATCTGGCTGAACGGATGGATGTCGTCGCCGCGGATGTCGCGCGGGTACCCCCCCCCGTAGTAGTTCTCGTGGTGCTCCAACGCGACGCGGTCGAGCGAAGGGAAATTGCGCGCCAGTTCCGACGCCATCTGCCGCCCGAAGTGGCAGTGCTTTTTCACCTGCGCGTATTCGAGCTGCGTGAGTTTGCCCGGCTTGTTGAGAATTTCCTGCGGCACGCGCAGCTTGCCTATGTCGTAGAACAAACCGCATATCCCCAGGTCTATGAGCGCGGGCAGGTTGAAATCCATTTCGACGCCGACTATTACTGAATAAATGGCCGCCGTCTGGCAGTGATTGAGATGGGGATGGCGGAAGAATCGGGATTCGAGAAGCAGGTTGAACGCGGACGACGATCGGGTGATTATTTCGTAAACGTGGCCCAAAACTTCCTCAACCACTGCCGCGACCTGAAGATCCCGGCAAAGGCTGCGAGGCCTCGCCCAGTCCGGCCCGCCCGTCGAAAGAAGCGCGATTATCCCGCTTTCAAGATCCTCCCGCGACGGCGTAGAGTCCTGCTTGTATAAAAGCGATTTGAACAGCTCGACGTCGGAGTCATGAAAATAAACGTTGACCCGCGGCAGATCCAGCTTTCGAATGCGCTCTATAAGCTCTTCGTTTAAAACAGTGTTGAAGCGCAGCCAGGTCGTCCCGCGATGGACGAGATCGCGGGAAATCACCATTCCCGGCAGAAGGTTTTCCGGCGCAATCTCGAACTCGTGAGTGATGAAATCCATTTCAATCGCCCGGATTGAAAAATCCTATCCCGATTACGGCTGGAACACCTGAATTCGTCCGTTTGCGGGATCGCTTGCATAAAGCAGCCCGGTGGTCGGATCGAACGACAAACCCTGCGGGCTCGCCGCGCCGAATTTGCCGTTTTCCTTTCCGTAGCTTCCGAAAAGAAACACGAACTTGCCCGCAGAATCCGCGGCCAGCACGCGTGAACGCCCCGCGTCCGCTACAAAGAGGTTGCCGCGGGAATCAAGCGCAAGTCCCGCGGGAATTTCCAATGGAGGGACCGCGGGCTGCTCCGCGTCCGAGAAATCAAAAGCGCTGTCAAATTCGAGTTTGTCGGAAATCACGGCAATTCTGGAATTGCCGCGGTCGCCGACGTAGAGCTTTCCCGTCGAATCGAAAATCAGGTAGCCGGGATCGTCGAACTGGCCGTTTCCGGATCCCGATGCTCCGAACTCGCCCAGGTATGTACCGGAAGGAGTGAAATATTGGATTCGGTCGTTCCCGCTGTCGGAAACGAAAACCACGCCGTCGGCTCGGATTGCGCAATCGGAAGGCGAGTCAAGAAAACCCGCGCCGGTTCCTCCGCCCCCGAATGAACCGAGAATCTCGAAATTGGATGAAAGGATGAACACGCGGTTCAATGCCCTGTCGGTTACGTAAATTTTGGATCCATCGGCGGTGATTCCCAATCCCACCGGTTCGGTGATGCGCGTCGAAGCCGAAGGGGGCGAACGCACCTCGCGCACGAACTTCCCGCTTTCGTCATAAAGAACCAATCGAGACAGAGCGGCATCAGTCACTACGATTGTTCCGGCCGTAGGAACGAACAGCACATCTCCAGGTTGTTTCAGCTCCGCGGAGCCGCCGCCGGAAAATCCGAATTTTCCGTAGAAATCCGTGCCGGGGATTGCGACCATCAGCGCGGGGCCTTTCTCCCCTTCAAGGCCGGCGGTGCTCACCAGAGACAAACGATAGTAAATAGTGCCCGTCCCAGCGGTCAGGTCGATGTATTTTTCCTCGGTCAGCGGCTCCAAGTTGAGTTTGTTGAAACCGGAATCCGCCTCCGCGGATCTATAAACGTTATAGCCCGCGAGCAGTTGATAAGCAGGACGGTCCCAAACCAGCTTGACTGCAAGCTTGGTTGCCGCAAGAGTCTTTGGCGTACCGGCGGAAGGGGGGGGGAGTTCCTCCGGCAGCGGACTGAATACGGCGTACCTGCCGAACCGCGTGATGGCGGCTCGCGCCTTGCCGTCCTCCGCGCCTATCTCGGCCTTCACCGCCGAGTCCCGCCATTCGGCCAGATCGTCGCTCCATTTGTATAGCGTTACTTGAGCCCCCCCCGGCCACTTGGGCTGCGCGGAAATTGACATCTCTATATTGACGGAGCCGCCGATTTCGTCTTCGAACTTGGTCAAACCGCCGTCGTCTCCGCCGCCGGTTTCCCCGCCGTCGCCGCCTTCTCCGCTTCCGGCGTTGTCACCGCCGGTATCCGCAGGCGGGTCTTTGCCGATTTTCTTGAATTCAATCGCCGCGACGGCGATTCGCCCTTCGGGAAATCCGGAATTTGCCAATCCGGAAAGTATGTTCGACAGCCTCAGTTCGGTTTCCGTCGCAAACAAGTCCGATGCGAACGACACTTTGGCCGCACCGTCCGCCGTGGAAATGGTGATTTCTCCCGTCGTGTCCACCGGCGGTTTGATGCGAATATCCGCGGTTTTCTGGCCGCCGGAACCGCCGCACGACAACAGCGCAACGGAGAAAAGCAAATAAAGAACGGAGTGGCGCTTGAGCATATTTGATTATCCGGTGGTTACGAATTCCTTGAAGTACACGTTCTGAATTTGGCCCAGCTCCGGATCGAGCATTAGATTGATTTCCTTTTTTATCTCCTTTCCAAGTTCAACTTGGGCCTTCGGCTCGGACAATTCGGCCAGCGTTTTGGACCGCAGAATTTCGTTTATCTTGTCCTGGTACTTGGGCATGAACATCGTCAGATGTTCGACAAACGGACTGATCTGCGGCTCCGCAGGCTCGGCCGGCGCCGCCTCCGCGGGGGCTTCTTTTGCGGATGAATAAGCGGCGTACTCCACGCGCTTCGCCGAGGCGTGGGAGCCTCCTTCAGCCGGAGCTTCTTCCTTTCCTTCGGCCGGCTTTTGCTGTTTGCCGAGTGCCATCAGCGCCGCAGAGCGGTCCGCCAGTTCAAGCGAGATGGTCGCCTTTATGTAGCCTCCTCCGGCGAGGTTCGCCCGGAAGGTTGGAAGGTCGAAAATCGTAATGACCGGCTCGACCTCCACTTCTTCGCCGTCATTTGCCGCTTCCTCGTCGCCTGCGCCGGCAGGCATTTTCGGCGCAGCGTTTTTGACCACCAGAAACGACAGCCCGACGGACAGCGCGAGCGTAACCACGACTGCCGCCGCGATGAGCACCGGCATCGGCAGGGAAAATCCCTTTTTCTTTCCGCCTTCAGGTTCGTTGGCCATGAGTTTTTTCCATCCTTGGATTTACGCTCATATCAGGTCGTTCCCGGAGCCGGCGTGTACTCGTAATCGACGCGGGCGATCTTCTCGCTTTTGAAATACACGCGCTTGTCCAGGGGAATCTGCTTCACCCTGGGATCGCTGCTCCGGTAATAAACCTGGGTATCCATGTTTCCCACGTACGGGAAGTTGACCGCTCCCGTCTGCAGCCCTTCCGAAAACTCGGCCATCTGGCCGCCGAATTCGGGCTGCGTGTAGCTGTTGAACAACACCGCAATTACGGCCGCCACCGCAATCAAAACCAAAATACCCGCAAGGGTGCCGACCTCCGACGCCTTTTTACGGGCCATTTAAAACACCTCCAAGCAGGAGCGACTTCGTCACCCCTTCTTGTAACCGAAATCGTCGCGCGCGTCCTTTTCCGTGCTGAAATAAACGCGCTTGTCTTCGGGAATTTGCTCGATCCTCGGATCGCCCCACATATAATACGTCTCGGTTTCCATGTTGCCCACGCAAGCGTACTTTCCGGAAACCTTCAACGTGCCGGCGAAGCTTCCCATCTTAGAGCCGAAATCGGGATTCGATGCGGGTTTTTTGGCTCCTCCCGCGTACATTGTTCCCGCGATTACCGCGACAAGAATCAAAATACCCGGAAGTACGAGCCACCATGCTCCTTTGCCTTTCACTGCCCCATCTCCCTTGCAAGCCTTGCCGAATCCGCGGAGCGAGCCGAGCGCAGGATTACAATTTCCACGCGCCGATTGCGAGCTCTTCCTTCCGGAGTGGCATTCGTATCAACCGGCCGGCTGTCCGCATAGCCGGACGCGGCCAAACGGTCGGATTTTATCCAGCCAGCGCGCTCGAAGTACCTGATTACGGAGCTCGCCCTTGCGGCGGAAAGCTCCCAATTTGACGGAAACTGCGCAGTGTTGATTGGAACGCTGTCCGTATGACCCTCAACCTGGATTTGATTGGGCAAATCCTTCAATTTCGGGCCGATCGTGTCGAGAATCTTTACGAACTCGGGGCGCAACGACGCCTTGCCGCTGTCGAAAAGGATGTTGTCGGGACTGATTGTGATCACGATTCCGCGCTCGTTGTAATCAACCTGCACGTTTGACGCTTCAAGACCCGCCTCCCGCAATTTCCCCTTTATTTCCTCCTCGATTTCGCTTCCCAGCCTGCCGAATTCGAAGATATCCACCGGCGTGATTCCGCCCTCGCCCCCGGCGCCTTCCAGAACGGTTTCACCGCCCGGCGTGTCGAAAACAGGAATCTTGTCCGCCGCGCCGACGGTCGAGACCGGTTTGCTTGCACCGAATCCTTCCCGGAGGGATTTGGCGGCCGCGGCGAACTTTTTAAGGTCAACTTGGGCCATGGCGAAAAAGACGACGAACATGACCATAAGCAAAGTGATCATGTCCGCGTAGGTGATGAGCCACCGCTCGTGGCCACCGCCGTGCTCACCAGCCTTTTTCCTGCCGGCCATGCTAGGCCTTTGCCTCCTCCTTTTCGCGTCTGGCGGGCGGGAGGAACGCGTTCAGCTTCTCCTTTACGATGCGGGGGTTGTCGCCCGCCTGGATTGAAAGGATACCCTCAATCATAAGCTCCATGATCAGGATTTCCTCTTTGGACGAAGATTTGAGCTTGTTCGCTATCGGAAGGAAAATCGCGTTGGCGCTGACAACGCCGTACAGCGTCGCGATGAACGCAGCACTGATTGCCGGGCCAAGGCTTGAAGGATCGGAAAGGTTAGAGAGTACGTGTACGAGCCCCATAACCGTGCCGATGATTCCAAAGGTGGGGGCGAATCCGCCGAGATTTTCGAAGTACTTGGCGCCGGTTTCGTGGCGCTCCTCGATGTAAGCAAGCTCGGTCTGAAGGATGTCCTTCACAAGCTCGGTGTCGGTTCCGTCAATGACGAGCTGCACTCCGTTTTGCAGAAACCTGTCTTTAAGCTCCCGTACGTCTTCTTCGAGAACCAACAGGCCCTCGCGCCGGGCCTTTTCCGCGAATTTGACGAATGTGGCTATAGTCTCTTGGGGATCGCGCTCTTTTCGGACGAACGCATGCTTGAGTATTCCCGCGATGCCGGTCGTCTGCGAAAGCGCCGCGCTTGCGATGCCCGCGCCAAACGTCCCACCGAAAACAATCGCTCCCGCCGATAGCTGAACGAGCGACGTGAGGTGGCCTCCTTCCATCACGAAGCCGCCCAAAAATCCCACGAAACACAAAATCAAGCCGGCGATTGTGGCAATATCCATCCGTCTAACCCCGCCCGCCCAAGTTGCCGCGGGCCGCCAATCCACTGCATATACCAAAATCGGGCAAAAACGCGCCCGGCCGGGCCGGCCGGCTCACTTGACGTTATCGGCCGCTCGGAACATGGTTTTAGCACAGAAGCATTCCACTTGAAATTCGGGCGCCATCTTCTTACGACACGCGGAAACGATTGCGGACTATGCTTTGGCACACGCCTATAGCGAAATACATGGTGAACAGCGAGTTTCCTCCGTAGCTGAAAAACGGGAGCGGAATGCCCGTAACCGGAAGCACGCCCATATTCATCCCGATGTTCACCACGGCCTGGAAAAAGATGATTGCGCTGACTCCGTAGGCGATAAGCTGCTGATATGCGTTCGCCGCGACCTGCCCCGCCCAGGTCAGCCGCAGAACGAGCAGCGCAAACAACAGGATAACCATTCCGCCGCCCACGAATCCGCCTTCTTCGCCGACGACGCTGAAAATGAAATCCGTGTGGTCGTTCGGGACGAATCCGCCCTGGGTTTGCGTGCCCTGCCGCAGCCCCGCGCCCGTCAATCCGCCGCTGCCGATCGCAATCTTGCTTTGGTAAACGTTGTAGCCCGCTCCCTGGATGTCTGCCTCAGGATTCATGAACGAAAGCACCCGGTCGCGCTGGTAATCGTGAAGTAGAAACCAGCCCGGTACGGCGATAAGCATGACGACCACCAGGAACGCCACAAGAAACCGTTGTCCGCCTTGTGCCAGGAACAAGATGACGGAAAAAATGGCGAAGAAGACAATTGCGGTGCCAAGATCCGGCTGCATTACAATCAACGCGGCAGTGACGCCGAGTAGGCCGAGCATTCCGGCAAATCTTTCGCCCGTGACACCGCCTTGCCCGGAAAAAACCTGGGCAAGAACAAGAACGAATGCAATTTTGGCGTACTCGCTCGGCTGCATCTTGAGAAGCCCCAGGTTGATCCAGCGCTCGGAGCCGCCAGCCGTATGTCCGGCGATTATCGTGATGATTAAAAGGGCGAGTATCGGCAGGTAAATCGCCGTCCATGGAAACGGCGGATTCGTGAAATCCGCGCGCGATACCAACCGGTAAACGCCCAGACCGAATAAAAACCAGAGCACCTGGAGCTTGAAAAAACGTCCCATTCCCAAAAGCGGCGCGGCTCCGGATTCCGGGTCGGGGGCTTGGTACGTGGCGCTGTAAAGGTATATGAGGCCGATCACGGTTAGCACGACCGGGATGGCGATCAGCCAGAAGTCGCCCGGCCTGGCCTCGGGCTGCTTTTCCCTCAATCTTTTCCTGGGCGGACTCACGGCAAAAGTATAACCGAGATGCTAAAATCCGCGCCCAAACCATATGATAAACGAAGCCGGCAAATTTGATTCGCGCATCGAACCGCGGGTGCGGATTCCCCCAGCAGCCTCGCAGGAATACGCGTCATCCGGACGCGTATTGATCGTTGACGACGAAGCGCCCGTCGTCCGCACAATCGAACGCATTCTGCGCGCATGCGGCCTGTCCGAAATCGCGACCACTACGGACTCGCGCAAAGCCGCCGTCCTGTACAACGAGTTCCGGCCTGACGCCGTCCTGTTGGACATCAACATGCCGAATATGGATGGTTTCGCTGTTCTCGCGCAATTGAAGCGGCTGGAAAACGACGATCCCGTGCCCGTTCTGATACTTACAGCCAGCGAGGATTCCGACACGCGCATCCGCGCGCTTTCCGAGGGCGCGCTGGATTTCATCGCCAAGCCGTTCGACCATCTGGAGCTTCAGGTTCGCGTCCGCAACCTGCTGTCCATCCGGCAGGCCAACCGCAAGCTGCGCGAGATGCTGGACCATCTGGAAGCACGAGTGATGGAGCAGACCGAACACATCCGCCAGTCGCAGCTGGAAATCGTGCACAGGCTGGGCCGGGCCGCCGAGTACAAGGACGAGCAGACGGGCGTGCACATCTTACGCATGAGCTGGTACGCGTCGAAGATGTTCGAGGCGCTGGGCCGCGCGCCCGCCGATTGCCATCTGATTTTGCACGCGGCGCCGATGCACGACATCGGAAAAATCGGAATCCCCGACGTGATCCTTAAGAAGCCGGGCAAGCTGGACGCCGCGGAGTGGGAAGTGATGAAGAGGCACACCACAATCGGCGCGGAGCTGCTGTCCCGCGGCAAGTCGGAGGTTTTGCAGCTCGCCGAGGTCATCGCGCTCACTCACCACGAGAAGTGGGACGGCACGGGATACCCGGCGGGGCTTCGGGGCGAGGCCATACCGCTTGAAGGCAGGGTCACCGCGATATGCGACGTGTTCGACGCGCTGACGAGCGAGCGGCCGTACAAGCGCGCGTGGCCCATGGACGAAGCGCTCGAGGAAATTCGCAGGCTATCAGGCACGCACTTCGAGCCGGCGGTTGTCGACGTATTCTTCGAGGTGCTGCCGGACTTGCTCAATGTTCGCGAGCTGTTTGATTGATTTTGCGCTTAGGTCGCCGACTTTCCATGCGCGCCGGAAAGGATTGATAAAAGCAATAAACAACGAAGCGCGGATTTGCCGTCAATTGACGGAATTGGCGCACATCTCGTTTAAACCTTCCAAAAGGTACCTGATTTTTTCTCTGTCTGTTTTGATCGGCGAGTATCCCGGCGCAACCTGCGCGAGCGCGGCTGCGGTTTTGCCGCAATCGAACACCGGGTCGTTGTGCGTCAGATACTGCAACAATGGAAACAGCGCCTTGACAATTTCGAAATTCGCCCCGTCCATCCAAATCGGTTTCACCGGTGTGAAGTTGGCGAATTCCAAAAAATCCGCGTCCTGTTGAGCGATGCCCAAATCCAAATCCGAATCGTAGCTTATCTCCACTCCTGCAACCGTTGCCGCCGCATCGACGATGTCGCAAACGCGCGCGTAGTGCGGATTCACCAAATGGAACACCTCGCGAAGTCCCGTGTTCGCTTTTCTTAGCGCGGTCATCATGAAAACAACGTCGTCCGCGCAGATCAAATTCTTGCGGTAATGGGCAACCGCCGGAAGGTGCAGCGTCGGCATTCCGTTCACGCCGCTGCCCAAGCTTTTCATCTTGGCCAGCGCCGCGGATGCGCCTTGCGCGAATTCGTCATTCCACTCGCCCGTGTCCGAGCTTCCGACGATCATCGACGGACGGAATATCCGGTATGGAAGCCCCGAATCGCGGATTATCTGTTCCATCCGCGCTTTGGATTTTTCGAAGCCGTTTTTGAAATGGCAGGTGCTTTCTATGGATTCGCTCGACACAAGCGGGAATTGCTTTTCACCCGCGACGTACGCGGTCGAAACAGCGTTCAATACGCGGCAAGATCCCGCGGGAAGCTTGGCGATGAACTCCACCAGGTTCTCCGCCGCCTCGACATTCGCCTTCATCACCGCGGCGTGGTTGCGCTTGTCGAAGTCTACGCATGCGGCGAGATGCCAGAATTCGAGCGGTCCGGTAGAGCGAAGCGCGAGCATGTCCGCCGGCCCGATCCCCAGTCCGCGAATCGCCAAATCGCCCCTGACGAAACTCACGCGCGGCTTAAGCTCGTCCGAAATTTCGATGCGGCGGTCGAACGGGACTCCGTCCGCTTCGCGTACGAGCAAAAACAAGTTCGATTCGGTCGTTTTAAGCAGGCGGTCCACAAGCATCCTGCCCAGCCATCCCGTCGCTCCCGTAATAAAAATCGAATCCGACGTCATGTCGTAGCGATCGATCAAAATTCGCTCGATCCGGTTCAGCAGGTCGTCCGAATGCGTCGCATCCTTGGGTAAAAGATCCACAAGGCCCGCGGCCTTGGCCGCCTCCGGATTCTGGTAATCGCTGTGGCCGGAGTATCCGAGCACCGGCAGCGAGCGGTCGAGCTGCTTGTGCAACATCGCTGCAAGCTCGTCCCCGTGCAGGACGTCGCCGTTGCTGCCTATCGAAACCGGCATGTACATATCGGTGACGACGAGCGCGACTTCCTCCCTGCGCTCGGCGCGCTCCCGCACGAAGTTAAGCGCTTCGGCGGGAGTCGTGAAAGCGCGTACTCGGAAATTCGCGCCGAACCGCCGCTCTATAAGATCGCTTATCGCGACGGCCTCGGCCTCGACGTCGTCCACAAAGATAATCCAAGCCCTGCTGCCTGTCACACTGCCTCCCCTGAAGGCGGGATTGGGAACTCCATTTTAAATTCGGTGCAACCTGTTGTCGAGGAAACTGCAATGCTTCCGCCCAAAATCCTGACGGCCTGCGCCGCGATGAACAAGCCAAGCCCCGTACCCTGCGGCTTTCCCGCAGTGAATCCGCGCTCGAATACGCGGGGAAGGACATCGGCCGGAATCGCCGGCCCGTTGTTCGAAATCGCAAGCTCGATTTTATCGTCGGTGCGCGTAACCGACACCTTGATTTCGCCGTATTCCGGCAGCGCTTCGACTGCGTTCGTCAGGATGTTTCCGATGATTTCCACCATCAGAAGCGGATCGCCTTTAAGACGGGGGACATCCTCGGTCACGGTCGAAACCTTGATTTTCTTTCCCGTCAACGGAGCTTCCAGCATTTGCAGCGAAGTTTCGAGACTCAATCGGACGTCGAAACGGTCTTCGCGAATCAGATGGCGCAGCCGGTTGACAAGCCGGGACGCGGTTTCGTGCTGGGACAGCGCGAGAAGTATGCCGCGCCTTTCGGACGCGATTTCGTCCAGAAGCCGGACAAGTTCGCCCGCGCGATCCCTGCCGAACGTCTCGATGAACGCGCCTATTTCTTCCGCTTCGAATCCCGTCCGCGCGAAATGCTTTGCGAACCGATCGAATCCGGGATAATCCGCGGCAAGCAGCTCCTCGAACTCGTCCGTGCGGCGGTTTGTTTCCGAAATCGAAATTGCCGGAGGATTTGCAAGCAGTTTTTCCGCAAGAGCAAGCGCGCGAGCTGATAGCTCCGGCTCTGGGAATAATTTGATCAGCTGCGACGCTACCTCGATGGGCGACCTGCTGCGAAGCAGCTCCAACGTAGCCCGGATCGCATCCAGCGGCGTGTTTAGGCTGTGCGCCAGAGAGTCGGCAATCTGACCCAGCCTCCCGCGGGCCTGCGCGGTGTGTTGCTCGTACGCCTCGTCGAGGGCAAGATCGCGCGCCTCGCGTTCTTCTTCGATCACGGCATCGAGCACTTCGGGAGGAACATAGGCCTTTTCCCTTGCCCGGCGCACCAGCGCGATGCCTCCGATCAACCAAAGCGCGGCCAGTCCGCTCCATGTGCCATTCAGAACGATCTTCCATTGGGGAATGAACCGCGGATTGAGTATCAGACCGAATTCCTCGTTCCGGTTTTCGCCCTCGATCCTCACGTAAACCGGATGATCGAACGCGGACTGCTCCCAGGTGGCGCGATGCAGGATGTACTTCGAATCGTCGTTGATGAAAAACCTCGAAGCTGGAATCGAACAGACTAAGTCGCCGTTTTCCCGGTAAGCCAAGAAATATCCTGAATCGGTTCCGAAAAGAAGGTAATCCTCTCCTCCGGGGCCGCCGAGTATTCCGAGAAACGATTTGAATGCCGCATCCGAACCGGCGGATTCCGGCGGCGTTTTGATCCACTGCACCTTTTGCATGCCCAGCCAGTCGGGTTGCAGAAGGAAGCCCGCAGAGCCGTCCTCGTTGAAAAGAACGAATCCGAGCCGCCGCCTAGAATCTTCAAGCGAAAACCGATCGTTTATCACGGGAGCGTACTCGATTTCCTCGCCGCCTTCCGGAACGAAGCTGAATTTATGCGAAGCGTAATCCAGCTCGCTGCGATAGTTGAAAAGTAAACCTTTCGGCGGCAGACCCCTGGAGGCAAATCCGAGAATTTGAATTTCCCTTGTGTTCAAGCCCTTCGGACGGTTGGATCGGCCCCATACGAAAGTGCACGGCCACCTGAATTCCGGCCTGTCCTCCATCAGTTTGAGGCGAGCTTTGATCAGCCCGGAATTCATGTCAACAATGTAAAAGCTTGACCAGGAGTCGTCGTTTTCGTAAAACGCAGCTAGCTCCGGATGCTTTTCAAGTATCTCCGGCGGTGCGTTCGAGAACCAGCCGTTTCCATTGGCATGCATCCAGGCGAATACGCCCGGCCATCCAAACGGCCCTTCGAAAACGATATGAGGCGCGACGGGAAACGGAATCACCTTGTACGGCGGCCCCCAATCGGCCTGCTGGGCGGGAACCACAACGATGCCAAGCTTCTGCTCCATGCTCTTGTCGCGGCCAAGCTCGTCCTTATGACCGCGGAGTTCCCGAGCAGGGGACTGGCCGAGGCTAAGCCCGACCGCCAGGTAATCCTGCCTGCCCCGCGGCGTGTTGAGCATGTCTATCCAGATTGCCGATCCCAAATTGACGGAAGCGCCGCGCGACCGGTACGGTATGGGAACTTCCGTTTTGCTTAGAAACATCGTTTCAAGCCTGCAGTTCAACGAAATTACCTGAAGGAGAATCCGGTCTTCGTATGCGGCGACAGCCGTGATAACGACGTTTGGCGACATCGGCTGGTACGAGTCGTTGAGCCTGAAAATCGTGGACTGCGGCCTGCCGGGGAATTCAAACTCCAGTTCCCGTTTCAAAAATCCGCTTTTGTCGCTTTCAAGCCACACACTCGAGCGGATCGAGTATCTCCCGGTTTCTTCGTTGTAGCTTTCCCGCTGAGGAGAGCACTTGAGAAGCCTATAAACCTGTTTGCCCGCGCTTTGATCCAGGTAGAGCGCGCTCATCCCGCCCACCATTTCTGGGGGCTGAGCTCCGCCCAGCGAAGTCAGTCGAAACCGCAGGTCCGGCCGGTAGATTGCGCCCCAGAGATGGACCGCGCCGCCCGCCGCGCATAGGCACGCGGCCAGCAACAAAAGCTGGAAAATAAGGATGCCGAGCCGGATCTGCCTTGCGGCTACCGGTCGTTCTACAGCCTTGGCCTGAATGTCGCCCACTTCCTCAGAAGTATAGCAAGGGGCAATTTCCCGTACTGTCGCAACTCCACTTGTAAAATTTCGCGAAATCGTGTAAAATCCCATGTGCTGGAGGCTCACATGAAGCAATACGTGTGTGCGGTTTGCGGATACATTCATTCCGGGGATGTGCCGCCGGAAGTCTGTCCCCTGTGCAGCGCCGGGCAGGAAGCATTCCTCGCGTTCCACGCGGACGAATATGATGGAGACCGGCCGATTGCCGCAGCCTTCCTGAACAACTGGCGGGAACAGGCGCGCAACTTCGGCGACGGCAGAGCGTCGGTCTAGCGTCGCGAGAAGTCTTTACGGCAATAATTTCGAGTCCGTGGATAAGCGAATCCGCGCGCCGCGCGAAAACAAGCGCTAAGGAGACTTCCGATAAAGCATCCTGGGGAACGGAATGGACTCCCTGATGTGCGCAAGTCCGCAAATCCAGCAGACGGTGCGTTCGATCCCCAGCCCGAATCCGCTGTGAGGCACGCTTCCGTAACGGCGGAGATCGAGGTACCACTGGAAAAAGTCTTCCGGAAGCTTGTGGCGGCGGATTTTTTCCAGCACCGTATCCAGGTCGTCCTCGCGCTGGCTGCCGCCGATGATTTCCCCGTAGCCTTCCGGCGCCATCAGGTCACTCGCCAGAACTTGCGAGCGATCGGCGGGATTGACTTTCATATAGAACGCCTTCATGTCCTCCGGCCAGTGCGTGATGAAGAACGGCCGGTCGAAATTCTCCGCAAGCGCGGTTTCCTCCGGGCTGCCGAAGTCGTCGCCGAAATTGAAGTCGAAGCCTTTTCCTTTTAGGATTTCAACGCTTTCAGCGTAGGTTATCCGCGGGAAGGGAGGCTTCACGGCTTCGAGTTTCGAAATATCCCGTTCGATTGTTAGCAAATCGAGGCGACGGCGCTCCAGCACGCGCTCGACGACGTAGCAGACATATTCCTCCTGGAGCTTCAGGTTGTCTTCAAAGTCGTAGAAGGCTGCTTCGGCTTCGAGCATCCAGAATTCCATCAGATGCCGGCGGGTTTTGGATTTCTCCGCGCGGAACGTCGGCCCGAAACAAAATGTTTTCCCCAGCGCCATTATTCCTGATTCCTGGTACAGCTGGCCGCTCTGGGACAGGTAGACCTTGTCTCCGAAGTAATCCAGCTCGAACAGCGTCGTCGTACCCTCGCAGGCGTTAGGCGTCAGGATCGGCGAATCAAAGCAGTAAAAACCGTTGTCATAGAAAAAATCCCGGCTGGCCTTGATTATTTCGTCCCGGATACGGAGTATCGCCACTTGATGGCTGGATCGCACCCATAAATGCCGGTTGTCCATCAGGAACTCGGTACCGTGCTCCTTTTTGGATATCGGGTAATCCTGTGCAATTTGAACCGGCTGGATCGAAGTGACGGCAATCTCAAACACGCCTTCCTGCTTGGGATGGCGCTTCACTTCGCCCTCCACGATTAGGCTCGATTCGAGGGTGAGCGCAAGGGCCGCCCGCCAGGTTTCGGGCGGGATATTCGGTTCGTAGGCGACGCACTGCACCTCGCCGGAGCCGTCCCTTACCACTATGAACACCAGTTTCTTGCTTTCCCGCTTGTTCCTGACCCAGCCGCCGAGCTTGACTCGCTCGCCGATGTGTCCTGCCAGATCTTTGATCGAAATGAACTGCTCATGCATAAACGCACCTCATTGGTGAAGTAGTGAGTATAGGGGATTTGGAATGCGCGGCGCGCGAACGCGCCCGCGTTCAGAGGCGCGGATTTATGCCTATTCCGCCAAGCGCCGTTCCGGCAAAACTTGTCTTTCCTGGCTGAAATTCGAAACTCACGAACGGATTATACCCGCATCCGAAGCTGCGCAGCGAACTTTTTTGCCGCGAATTCCGTCCGATAACATGAATGGCCGGATTCCGCGATATAATATCGCAGAAGAAGTTGTTCATTAATCCATTCCGGAGGTGCGTATGCAGGTAGAGATTTCCGGTTCCAGCATCACCCCGCGTTTGGACGGATACATAAGGAAGAAGGTTGAGAAGCTCTCAAAGTACTTCAGTCGCGCGGAGGCCGCGCGCGTGGAGCTTACTCAGTACCCGTCCAGACACAACGGCCGAAACTTCCGCTTCGAGGTGACGGTTGACGTCGCCAGGAAATTCGTCCGGGCGGAAGAGTACGGCGCAAGCTTTGAGGAAGCTTGCGACCTCGCCATGGAAAAGGTCGAAAAGCAACTCAAGCGGTACAAGACGAAACTCATAGACAAGTACCGCGGCCAAGGCGACGGGGAGCCCGAAATCGAGCAGCCGGCCGACGAAACTCGCAAGGTCGCCAAAATCAAGCGTTTCCACATCAAGCCCATGACGACCGAAGAGGCGATAATGCAGTTCGACCTTTCCGGGCATGATTTCTTCGTGTTCGAAGACCAGGCCAGCGGCTCGTACAACGTGCTTTACAAACGGTCAAACGGCACGCTCGGGCTGCTTGTGCCCGACAGGTAGCCGCGATATATAGCTGCTTCTCGTCCGGTTCAGGGGCGCATATCCTATAATTGTGGCGTGTCCGACCGGATGCAGGACGATGCGATATCCGAAACCTCCGAAACCGGAGGCAACGGAACGCGCGTGACGGGATTTCTTGGATGGCTTAAAAGCCTTCGGGCGAAGCCGGAGCCGCATCCCGATCCGACGATCCGCGTCGCCGAGAGCCAGGAGGAACTGATTAAGTGGCTGCGCCGCCAGGTGCGGCTTCAGACGCCGTTTTACAGCTTCATCCGCGGCATCGCGACCGGACTCGGCATCGCGCTTGGCACCGGGCTGGTATTGTCGCTAATCCTCACGTTGCTGGGCAGACTTTCGCTTGTGCCGATTATCGGCAAGTTCGCGCACGAAGTGCTCGAATACATCCGGCAGACGAACGGCGGAGGATAGCCTCCGTCCTTCACTTGGCCGCCGCCAATATATCAGCGGGTATCCGAAGTTATGAATTTACGAAAGCTTTTATCGCAGCAGGCCATGCGGGCCGGGGCTCTTGCCATTCCGATTTTGGTTCTTGCCGCGACCGGCGCGCCCGGACAGCCGAACCAAGTCGAGCTGTCGAGCGTCAAGGTCGAGGCGTCGAACGAATGGCTGGTCGCTACGCTCAAATTTGCCGGCGCGCCGCCGGAGTTTAAAACCAACGCGCTCGAACGGCCGGACAGATTCGAAATCGTGCTCTTGAAAACCAAAATCGCGGACAAAGCTCTGGAAAACGGGGGATCGGTCAAAAAGTTCCCGCTTTGGAAAATCGCACCCTATCAGGGCGCGCAGAATGCGAGCCTTTCGTTCCACACGGGATACCATTGCGAGGCGCTGGTCAAGACGAACGGCAGTACGATAGCAGTCGCGTTTCCCCGACAGACGATATACACAAGGGATATCGAAATAGGAGGAGGCGCGTTGTGGCGTACGGAAGCCAAAGAAAACGTGAACCGTCCGATCCGCTACGATTGGATCGAAATCCCGCCGTCCGCGCAGGTAAGACTAAAGGTCAAAAGCGCTATGTCCGTTGACAGAGCGAGAAGAACATTGCCCCTTGAGCAAATCTGCAGGCAAACCGGGGCGCTTGCGGGAATCAACGCCGGTTACTTCAACGGCCAGGGTTTCCCCGTTTCGACGTTGCTGGAAGACAGCGTTCTTGTCACTACGGGCAGGTACGCAACGAGGCCGATGGTGCTTTTGACCAAGGAAAAGGGATTGCGCATCGGAAGATTCACGGTGCGTCCCGAGCTTGTGTTCGACGGAAAGTTCATTCCCCTGAACGGGCTGAACACCGAGTTGGGCCAAAGCTCGACCGTGATTTATTCTTGGAATTACCCATTCGATTTGATTCCGCTGGACGGATTTCTTTACAGGCTGGATGGCGGGCGGCTTACGCCCGTTTCCGGCGGAATAGACGAATTGATGCGGCCGGATCAGTACTACGTTGCGACGAATCTCATTCCGGAAGCCAATCCACTGTCGCAAATACCGAAGGATGCTCCGGTATCGCTTCGATCGCGCGTTTACGAACGCGAGAGCGGAAACCTGATCGATGTGATTGACGCGGTCGGCGGAGCGCCGATGCTTGTCGCGAACGGCCAGCCGAACGTGACGATCGCCGAGGATTTCGTACGCGAGGATATAACGAAAAATCCGCGCGCGAGGACCGCAATCGGAGTGAAGGGCGACGGGACCGTGATACTGGTTGTAGTCTGCGAGCTGCAGGACGGTTTCTACAAGGGGCTGAAGCTGGACGAGCTTGCAAACTGGCTGATTCGAAAAGGCGCAGTTACAGCGATGAACCTGGATGGCGGCGGGTCCAGCCAGCTTGCCGTAGGCGGTACGCTCGTTACGCCGTACGGCGGCGAACCGCGGAAGCTAAGCAACGCGCTGCTGGTTTTGCCCGCTGGCTAGCGGTTGAATCGGGAGATCAGCCAGAAAATCAGCGTCAGGACGATGGAAAGAATGATGCTTGTCGTAATCGGGAAGTAAAAGCTCCAGTTGTCGCGCTTGACCGCGATGTCGCCCGGAAGATTGCCTATTGGCAGATTGCCGCGCGAAAACATAAGCAACGCGCCGACAACCACCAGCACCGCGCCGATGATCAAAATAAACTTGCCGATTTCATATGCCGGATTCATGACTTCACCTGAGCAATCCCGCTTGTCCCGGAAATCTTGGCGGCCTCGGCTTCCTTGTGAGCTTTCTCCCGCTCGGCTTCCTGCAGACGCGCCGCGGCCAAAAGCGAGCCGGGCGCAAGCTCCACAAGCCCGAACCTGGAAAGGATGATCTCCGCATCCACGAAGCCCTGCGCGATGCTCGAGCTGCCCATCGTAATGACGATGAAACTTCCGAATTGTTCCGTCTCGACCAGAAGCGACAGGCAACGGCCCGCCGCATTCGTCCATCCGCTTTTAACGCCGGCTATCGGATATTTTTCTTTAAGGTAAAAAATCGTCGAGTCGTAACGTTCGTCGAAGAAAATCCAGTGCTTGCGGCATTTCTCCGCCGGGACGGGACGCTTGAGCAGTTCGAGCGTAAGAATAAGCTGGTCGCGCACGTTGGAATATTGCGCGGATTTGGACGGCAGACCGCTTGCATTCGCATACCGCGTTCCGGTCATTCCCAGTTCCGCCGCGCGCTTGTTCATCCTGGATACGAACGCGGGCTCGCTTCCGTCAATCAGCCTCGCCAGCACCTTGCATACCAGATTGTTCGACGGAACAAGCGCCATTTCGACCATCTGGTCGAGCGTAAGCTGCTCCACCTTGAATATCTTGGCTTCGTCCTCGGCGAGCTCGTATCCGACTCCGTACGAAAGCTCCTCGTCGGCGATCAGTACGGTCATCATTTTTGTCAAACTTGCGACGGGCGCGGAATATTCGGGATTCAAACTGGCGACTTCTTTGCCCGTGTCCACGTGATAAATCAGAAAACTCTTGGCCGTACTCCAAGGAACGAGCGTTTCCTTGTAGTATTTCGAAACGTCGACACGCGGCTGCGCGATAGCGGCCGTGCCCGCGATCGATATTGCGGCAATTGCGAGCGCAAACGCCGGCAACGCAGTGCGCGCTGTTGTGCGGAATAAATTTTGCAATCCGTTTAATTCGTGCACCTTTGTCAATACCGTCATTTCCAGCCCTATTCGATTCCAAGAAAATTTTCGAGCAACAACCCAGCCAGTCTGTTCATCGCGGATTCCTGGTTCGCGCATTCCTCCATAACTTGTTTCTTCGTTTTTCCGAATGCGGCAAGTTCCTCCGCATACACTTCCGCCCACCTTTCCGCGTCTTCCGCCCCGGCCTCCAAATGGAACTGCACGCCGATAGCATTGTCTTTTCGAAACGCCTGATTGCGGCAGTTCTTGCCGGTGGCCAACAATGAGGCGCCGCCGGGCAGATCGAAGGTGTCCCCGTGCCATTGAAAGACGGGAAATGACTCCGGGAATCCGCCAAATATCGGATCCGCCTTGCCTTCCTCCGTAAGTTGAACTTCGTACATTCCGATTTCCTTCACCGGATTGGGCCGAACCTCCGCACCGAGAATGTGCGCAAGCAGTTGAGCGCCGAAGCATACCCCCAACACTTTTACTTCCCCCTCCAGCGCCTCGGCAACGTATGTGCGTTCCGACAGCAGGTGCGCGTGCTCTTCGATGTCGCAAACCGACATCGGCGTGCCGCCGACGATCATCGCGTCATATGCGACGGGCGACGGATAAGTGTCGTCCTCGTACGGATGGCATACGTCGAACTCGATTCCCCTAACAGCGAGCGCGTGAATGAAATGTCCCAATCCTTCCGTTTCGCAGTTTTGAATTATCAGAATGCGCATTTGTTTGATATATTCATTGTCGCGTTTGTTCGAACGAACCTGCGGCTTCCGCCTCATTGCCAAGCCTTGCAAAGAGAAGGATTTCCAGCGCTTCCCTGTAATGCCCGTCCCCCGGCGAAGCCATATTCAAATATTTATTCAAGTAATAATTCCTCCCGGATTCATCGCCAAGCTTTCCAAGTGCAACGGCCGCGTGAAACACTGCGTCAGCACGCGAAGGATCCGAAAATATCGCCCTGTTGAGCGCGTCCAGCGCCTTCTCCGGCTCGCCCAGCTCGATCAAGAGCGCACCGTATTCGCACAGATAATCCGCGCAGTGCGGCTCCAGCGCGATCGCCGCCTCAAATTCCTCACGCGCGCCGTTCAGATTTCCCGCCGCGATATTTAACAGCGCGTAGTTGAAATGCGCCTCCGGATAATCATCGTTAATCCAGATCGCCTTTTCGTATGCCTGCTTCGCGCCCGAATAATCGCCTTGTCTTGCGCGCAGATTACCCAAATTCACATGAGCTTCGACATACTCGGGGGCAAGCACAAGCGCGTTCAATAACCTCGCTTCCGCCGCATCGTAATCGCCCAATTTCATGTGCAGCAGACCAAGATTGTTCTGCGCGGCCGCACCGTCCGGCCCAAGCCGCGCCGCCTCTTCGAGATGCTGTTTCGCCTCTTCCAAGTCCCCGGACTTCAGCAAAACCGCGCCAAGATTCAGATGTCCCGCGGCGCTGTCCGGATCCATTTCCAACAGGGTCTTAAAAACCTCCACGGATTTCGCCACGCCCGTTTCTCCGCCGCTTATGCTCAACGCATTGCCGTAATTTAAAAGCGTATCCGCGTCGTCCGGAAATTCCGCAAGCACGAATTCGCACAATTCCAAGCCGCGAGCTATTTCCTCCCGTGAAAGCCCGCGCCTGAGCAATCCGCTTCGGTAAAGAAGATTTTCAAGTTCGCCCTTAGCGGATAAAATATCAAGTGAATAGTTCCTTGCACGCTCTATTGCAGGATCCGTATTCTCTTCGATGATTTCGAAATTAAACGATTTCGCGGGAAATTCGTCGCGAATATCCTCCACCAAAGACTGTGCAAGTTGAACGCAAATCGAGCCGGCTTGCGGCTTGTAGGCCGACACCGTCGCGCTGCCGACCGCCTCGCCCGAATTCGCGTCCACGGCGTACGCCGCCGCCATCAGCTCTTCGCCTATGACCGTGTAAGTTCCGTACACGACATGCGTCGCGCTCGCAAGACTTCCCCCCAGAGCCGGATTTGCGGCCGCGAATCCCGAAGCGGATAGCCGCGCCTCGGCAAGCGCCAAACGCCGTGCGTCTCCCGGAATGACCGACACCGATGAAAGGCGGGACAGCACCGCCGTAATCTGAATCGCTATTCCGACTCCGATGCTGTCAAGCGACGAGTCGCCCGATTCGTTTTTGAAATCGCCGACAAGGATGACGGGCTTGGAAACACCGCCCTGCGCGTCCGCCTGAAATGCATTCATTGCCAACACCAGCGCTGCGCAGGCTGCGGCAGCCGCCACACGGCGGAAGCGAGCTTTAAACGGCCCTGATGTCGAAAACTCATTCATCATCGAACAAGCCCATCTGCATTATCTCACGCGCCTTTTTCAAATGCGAGCGCTTCACGTCTTCCAATTCTTCCAGCACTTTGCGCGCACGCGTGACGACGCCGTGAGGCAGCCCCGCGAGGCGCGCCACTTCGATTCCGTAACTTTCGTTCGCCGCTCCCGGCGACACCGAATAAAGGAACACGAAATCGCCGCTTTCCTTCAGCACGTCCATACGGAAGTTGCGAACGCGCGGCAGGTATTTTTCGAGCTCGGTCAGCTCGAAATAATGCGTCGCGAAAAGCGTAAGCGGCGACGCGGTTTTATGGTTGTGCAGGTATTCGACGACCGCGCGCGCGATGGATAATCCGTCATAAGTCCCGGTGCCGCGGCCGACTTCGTCCAGTATCACCAGGCTGCGCCGCGTCGCGCTGCGAAGAATCTCGGCTGTTTCCACCATTTCGACCATGAACGTGCTGCGCCCCTGCGCGAGCGCGTCCGCCGCGCCGATGCGCGTGAACACGCGGTCCACGATTCCGATGCGCGCGGACTGCGCCGGGACGAAACTTCCCGCCTGCGCCAGAATCACGCAAAGCGCGACCATTCGAAGATAGGTTGATTTGCCGCCCATATTCGGTCCGGTAAGGACGATTATCTGCTGCGATTCCGAATCGAGCATACAGTCGTTCGCCACGTACCGCGCTCGACCGACCGATCGCTCGACGGACGGATGCCGCGCGCCGGAAAGCGAAATGCCAGGCGCGTCGGACAGCTCCGGCCTGCGCCAGCGCTCGCGCTCCGCCGTTTCGGCGAATGAAACCAGCACATCCAGAGTTTTAATCGCATCCGCGATTTCGAGCAGCCGGTCGCGCGCGCCTGCAACTTCCTTCACCAGCGCGGAGAATATTTCCTTCTCAAGCGCTAGCGATTTTTCCTCCGCGGTCGCGAGCTTCGTTTCATGCTCGGTAAGCTCCGGCGTCGTGAACCGCTCGGCCGCGACCATCGTCTGCTTTCGCACGTAATCACCGGGCACCAAATGAAGATTCGGTTTTGTAACTTCGATTGACCAGCCGAATGCCGGTGTATATTTCACTTTCAGCGACTTGATTCCGAGACGTTCTTTCTGGGCCGATTCATATTCCGTCATCCATTGCGCGGCCTGGGCCTTCAGGTTTCGAAGCTCGTCCAGCTCCGGCAAATATCCCTCGCGCACCACTCCCCCCTGCCCCGGATCCGCGGGCGGATCTTCCGCGAGGACGCGCGAAAGCTTGTCCAATATCGACGGGCGCTCCGCCAGCCGAGATGCAATCGCGGGAAGGAGAGAAGCATTCGCGCATGCAGGCGCGCCTTCCGCGTCATCCGCGAAATCCGCGCCCGCTTCGGCTTCGAAATAAATTCCCGACACGATATTGGAAAGCTCACCGAGCGAGCCCAGCGCGTCTCGCAGCGCCGCAAGCTCCTTCGGATTTGTCTTGCCGAACGAAGCGCGGTTGGCGATCCGCTCGATATCCACGATTTTGGAAAGCGCGGACGCGATTCCGCCGCGCGGTTCTGGCGCGTCGACCAGCGCCGAGACCGCATCCAGCCTTGCATCGGCCATCGCCGCATCGCGCAACGGCGCGCGCAGCCATTCGCGTATCTGGCGCCGGCCCATCGCCGTCCGCGGCGCGGCGAACACGTCCAGCAGACACTCCCCCCCCGCAGAAAGACCTTCGAGCACTTCCAGATTCGCCAGCGTGTGCGCGTCCAGCACCATGTGGTCCGATAAATCCAGAGGGACGAACGAAAGGTCGAGCGACTCGACTTTGAAGTTGTACCGCAGCGTGCGCACGACCTCGAAGACGGCCTGCATCGCCGCGTGCCTGCCCTCCATCCCCAGCGCCGCAACCGGCGCCTTGAATTGGCGCTCGACGAAATATTCGAGATCGGCCGGCGACGGAAACTCGCCGCAATCCGAAACCGCGTTCTCCGGAATCCGCGCGAGAAGCTCGGAAAACGCCGGGTCTTTTCGAAGATCCGGCGGGATTTTGAGCTCCTTCGGCGCCCTGCCCGCAATTTCGGCGCATACCATTGCCGCATCGCCATAAGGGCTTTCGCCCGCATGAATGCTGCCTCCGCTGGATTCCAATACCGCGAATCCCAGCCTGTCCCGCAACTTCGCAACAACGGCAAGATAATTCGCAGCGCCCGCGTCCAGAAGCTCGTCCTCGATCACGGTGCCAGGCGTGATGAGCCGCACCACGTCCCGCCGCACGATGCCCTTGGCCTGCGCCGGGTCCTCCATCTGGTCGGCGACCGCGACCGTCAGCCCGGCCTCCAGAAGCCGCCTGATGTAGCGCTGGACGCTGTGGTGCGGCACCCCGCACATCGGGACTTTCGTTTTCTGGTTGAGCGCCCGGCTTGTGAGCGTGATGCCCAGGACGCGGCTGGCCCGCTCGGCGTCGGGGCCGAACATCTCGTAGAAATCGCCCAGGCGGAACATGAGGACGGCGTCCCCGTGCTCCTCCTTGAGGGCGTAGTACTGCCGGAATAACGGCGTGTGGCTGTCGGCGGCGACCTTGGGCACGGGGGGATTATAGCGGGCGGCGCCTCCGCCGACCGCTAAGAGTTGAGCGTTGGGAGTTTAGAGTTAAAATCCTTAAACCGGGAAGCGCGGCCTTCAGGCCGCGTCCAACTGTCAAAAGGGCAAAGGAAAAAGAACAAAGGAGCCGAGGCTTCAGCCTCGGAAATGTTGGTGCCGCTGGCAACCGCCCTCAAGTGAGATAGTGAAGTAGTGAGATAGGGAAAACCGAAATGAAATATACCGCCGATCTCCATATCGGCGCATCCCGCCCCGTTATTCAGTTGAGCGTTAAGCGTTGAGCGTTGAAAACCAAAAACCGGGGAGATTGTGAAGAAACCGCCGCTATTCACGAATTGCCGCCGCGCAAATGCCAGCCGCCGCGGCCGCGGAAATGGACGCGATTGCGGGCCGCTGTACCTGCGCGGAATGTACGCGGAACCTGCGCGCCCGAGCGCGACGCGGGGATTTTGGTACGCTATTGAAACGAGGTTCTACAAGTTAAATGGGGTTTTTGCTTTTCCTTACAGACACCTTCGCCTTAGAATTAGAATCCCCTGTTTCACTTGTATTGCTCAAGTGTTTTGAATCTGAACCACAATCTTTAGGCAACTGGCTAATCCCAGCTTTTGCCAGCTCGTTACCAGTTTGATTTCCACTGGAGAGATTCTTAATTCCCAAAATCTTCATTGGAGGTTGTGTCTCTTTAAGAAAGTCAGCAAGACCTGCAATGACTGTCTGATCTGCAAGAAACTCAGTCATTAACTTATAGCACCCAACTTTAACTGTACCCCTGGGCGCAGCCTCCAACAGCAGTACGGTTCCATCATTTGTGCGAATTGAAAGCATTTTACCCTCCTTAGGATTGGATCGGGGAGCCCGTAACCATTGGATACGGGCCCCCCTTTGTACCAAGGTGCAAATTTACTTACCTGTTACGGCTGAACGTACTCACAGATAAACAACGGAATGTAGTACTTGTTCCCGCTGAACTCCACCAACGCCGCCAAGTCTGCGTAGTACAAGCCGTATTCTCCAGACCTAGCGCGCTTTGGTCCGTCGACGACTCCGGTTGCTGTGGTAATCAGAACGCACTGGCCGCACGCTGAAGCGCTTGTGCCCGAGAACTTGATAAAAGGCTCATCTGCGTCGCTTTGACTCAACTCCAAAACTGGGATCGCCGCGTTGGATACCGTTTGCCGACAGGTAACTCGTGCGTCCAGCGAGCTTACTACGTCCGCGCCCAATAGAACCTTATCGACGGCCGCTCCTGCATAAATAATGCTGGCGAGCGTATCTCCCTCGACTCGGAAATCTATTTGGCCACCGTCTTCGTTAACGACGACCTCAGTTGTCGTTGCCTTAATGATTTCCGCCATTTCGATTCACCTCCTTTTTGTGGATTTTGCTTAAAACACATTACTCCAGAAAGCCACATCACTTTCAAATGAGATTTTGGATTGTTTGCATCATGTTCATCGAAATACCGCCACCTTGAGATCCGAATCGGAACCTTGATAATATCCCCCTTTGTAGCTCACAAATGCCGAGCTTAATTCAGTTGAATACGCAAACGAGGGATGAAAATCTGCCTGTCCGGAATCAAAACTGATTGGACTTCCCCAAGATCCCGCTTCACCTGAATTCGCGATTATCAAATTAAGACTTGGCGGAGCAAATTCGCAAAACACAAATGGCTCTTGTTTGATGCTCCCTAATGCCAGCCACGAAAAGCTTTTCATGCGTGATACTTGTTGGGGAACTTTCCAGGTACTACCATTTAAGTCGGAGGACGAAGTAAACCAAACATACTCGTTTGCGGCATCTGCATATGCTACCGAAGGTTTGCTATCGATTACGCAAAAAGACAACATTCGCCAAGCATCATTTTGGTCATCTAAGGTAATGACATCGCCCCATTGATTCCCCAGTTGATCAAGCGCCCTAATGTATTTCAGCCGTTCTTGCTGCAAATTGAAATATGCAACTGCTGGATTGCCATTAACAATTTGCATTGACGCCAAATACCCAGAATCGAATTGAGGATCTACAACCACAGGACCATTCCAATCCGAACCTTCGGGATTTATGGCGCGTGCAAATCCAAGAACCTTGGATTCAGAGAAGCGAAATGCAATCGCCGGAAGGCCCCCCACCTCAACAAGGGAAGCTCGGAGGCTTGGCTCGCCCGTAGGAATGAAATGGGGCATTCCCCATTCACCTCCAAATTCGTCCGAAGATTTAATAAACTTAATATGCGAATTCGTTGAATCCGCATATGCAACTGAGGGTTTACCTGCAATAAGTGACAGGGAGCAGTACCTTCCGACATCTCCTTCAGAATCCAAAGTTAATGGCTGGTTCCAATCGCCAGTTAAGCCGCTCGAAGCGCTCACGAATTTGAGATCGTCATTTTCATCGTCAAAATATGCCACTGCGGGCTGTCCGTTTCCCAAAATGCAAATGCTTGACCCGCCTCCTACGTTTGGGCCCGTGTCTACGTAATACTTGTACCACCCATGCACGTTAATCACAACGCTCTTCTCCGCGATCGCGCCTTCGCTGTCCCACACCTTCACCGTCGCGGTCGTCGTCGGATACGGCACGGTGTATGTATGCTCCTGCACCGGGCCGACGCCTTCCAAATCCCACAGCCCGCCGTCGAAGTTCCAGTCGTAGCTGACAATCGTCCCGTCCGGATCGTAGCTGGCCGACG
>JABRWB010000088.1 GCA_039961635.1 bacterium | reverse complement strand
TGCGGCGCGGTTTGCGCCGCGATTTCTTCCACCCTGCTGCACCCGCAGTCGCCCGCCGTGTCGTATTTTTCGCCGCAGAACGGGCAAGTATCCGCCGGCACCGCCACCGGCCTTTCCGGCTCGCGGTACGCGGGCGGTTCCACCGGCCCTTTGTACGCGCCGATGCGCGCTGCTTCCGAAATGACCGGCCTGCCCAGGTTCAACCTGTCCAGCACCAGCCGGACAATCACGATCGCCAGGTAAACCGCGCCCAACAGCGCCGCGGTCGCGAAAACGCCTGATATTCCCGCAGCTTCGGCGGGTTCGAGTTTGCGTATGTCCAGCCGGACGAAGTTCCACGCGGTCATCATCCCCGCGGCCAGCGAGAGCCCGCCGAACGCGCGCGCGTAGTGGCTGTCCGCGACTTCCGCGACTAGGATGAAAAGATAGCTCGCCGCGACGTATCCGAAGATCGCGAGCGCGTCCAAAAGCCCCTGTCGGGCAAGCTCACGCTGCATCCCCGCGGCATAATGCCAGCCCACGTATGCCAGCGCGACGCCCGTAAGCACTGCCAAAAATCTCAAAAGCGGCTTGTTGTAAAAGACGATCATTTGGCGCTCCGGCCTCCGGAGATTCCCGATTCTATCACGGGGAATAGACCGCTCCTCTCAGCGTTTGTTCACGGAGTCCGTGCATATCGGCGTTATAATCGGCGCGTTATGCTGCGCTTCGCGGCACGAATCGGCGCGTTCGCCGCCGTTTTTTTTGCGTTTTTCGCCTTCCGGCTTCCATGTCCGGTGCAGGCGGCGCGCTCGAACCCGCGCATCGGGATTGACATCGACGCGCGGTTGGTCACGCCGGAGCTCGTCGCGTACATCTCGGAATTCGGCTTCGGCTACCTCCGGATGAAAGTTTTCGCCGAGGATATTCTCGATTCCGGCCACGAAAACGCGGACGCGCTGGTTTCGGTGTCGCGCCAGTGCGAGGCTTCCGGGATGAAGCTGTGGCTCGTTCTAGATAGCCGCACGCTGAAGGCAGATACCGTCCGGCGCGCCTGCGAGCTGATTGCCGGGTTGCCGGGCGGGGCGCCCTGGGCGGTGCAGCTATTGAACGACGTGAATTACCGCATCGGCCTGCCGACCGACAGGTACGCTAGCCTGATACGCGTCGCGGACATCGCGCTCGACCTTCCCGAAGGGCATTATCTGTTGCTTGGCGGAATCAAATCCTGCGACCTGAAATACCTGGAAATGCTCAAAAGCGCGGGCGCGCTCGACCGCGTGGACGCGGTGACGCTCAACCTTTTTCCGCCCCAGGATGGAATCGAATATCCGACGAAGGTCAAGATCCGTCCGTCGTCCGACATCGCCAGCGCGATCGCGTTCGCCAAAACAGCCGCGGGAATGGGAAAGGAAACCTGGGTCGGCGAACTCGGCATCGCCAATTCGATAACCGGCTACGGCGTGGACGCGTACACCCAGGCGGGGCTTCTGCCGCGCGCCGCGCTCATCCTGATATCGCAGGGAATCTCGAAGGTGACGATGTTTACCGCTCTCGATCCGCCTTTGGCGGCGGCGGAAGGGGGCGGCTCGCTGATGTACTTCGGGATGATTCCGGCAGACCTGCACCCGCGTCCCTGGGGCTGGGCGATGCGCAACCTGAACATGCTCGTGGGCGACATGTACCCTTCCTGGTACGGCGGCGCGATCACCTGGGCGCCTTCGTTCCCGGCGGCGGGCGACGCGGTTTTCCACGTGTTCTACGAAAACGAAAGATACCTTGCCGTCGTGTTCTGGACGACGGAAGTCAGCGCGGTGGACAGGCGCACCGGTTTGATGATTTACGAGCCGGGATTCCGGGGAGTGCAGTGCCAGAACCTGCTCGAAGTCGAGCCGCGCTCGGCGAAATCCAACGCCGCGAAAAACGTGGTGCTCATCCCGGACATGCCGCTTTCCAGCGTCCCGACGGTGCTTATGCTGGAAAAGCCGTAGGGGAGAGATTTCGCGCAGGACGGACGCTTGCGGCGCGACTTTCATGACGCGTTCTTTGCGGCGGTTCACGCCGTATGAAACTTGGCGCGTGATGTTGGGTTTGTTTTGTGCGGAGGATTCGGGAGTGCGCCGGGTTGCCGGCGCCGGACAGGCTGCGGGACTGCAACATCCCGCTCCGTTTTGGGTCTATAATTCATCCGGAGGATTTGCGGCGTGCCCAGCGACGGGAAAATTGCGGTTGAATATTGCGCGCCGGAAGGGCACCGCGGATACGTGCGCCGCCGCCGCGCCGGGCCGCGGAAATTGGAAGCGGGAGCGTACGGCCGCGCGGCGCCGCTGTATTACGGGCGGCGGGCGGACGCGTGGACGCCGGGCGGGCAATGGGACATCAACAAGCCGCCCTCTCCGCTGTTCGTGTACGCGGTGCCGATCATGAGCTCTCCCGACCCCG
>JABRWB010000087.1 GCA_039961635.1 bacterium | reverse complement strand
GTATGCGGTCCTTGAATGTCAAGTGATGGTACTCTTTCAACGGTGCAACACCTCCGGGCTTGAATCACCTAGAGTGTTGCACCTCATTCATGAATGTGCCTCGGATTTCCCGATAAATCACATCGCCCGTTCGCGATAGCGGAAATGGCCTTTCACCCGCACGCAATCCCGCAGTACTCGCACTTCTCCTCGCACGACGGCGTCGGTCTGCCGCTCTCGAACCGGCGAAGCTCACGCGCGAGCCACGCTTCGTTTATGCCGTAATCTATGTGCGACCACGGGAACGGCGCATCCTTCGGCCGCTCGCCGTAAAGCGATTCCTCCGCGTCCACGGGCGGCACGTCCGGCGGATAGACGCTTTCGTCCGCGCAGATTTCGAACCAGGGCGACGCGTCGAACGCGCCTTCCGAAAGCGTCGGCGGAAGGACGCCCCGTGCATGCGCAGCCGCGAGAACGTATCCCATCCGCCTGTCGCCGCGGCTGAACAGCGCTTCGAGCGCGGACTTGTCCGGGTCGTGCCAGTGGAACTTCACGTTTTTCAGGTCGCGCACCGCGCGCGCGACGCGCGCGGTCTTCATCACGGTAACCTCCGGCCGCTCCATCGGCTGCCACGCAAGCGGCGTGACCGGCTTCGGGACGAGCACGCTCATCGAAGCGTGGACGCTCGTGCGCTTGCCGCCCGCTTTTTTCGCCCGCGCCGAAATTCGCCTTATCAGCGCCGAAGTTTCGTCCAAGTCGTCCATCGTTTCGCCCGCGAACCCGCACATGAAATAAAGCTTGAACTTGTGCCAGCCCGCTTCGAGCGCCGCATCCAGCGTGGCGAAAATATCGTCCTCGCCGACGCGTTTGTTTATCGCGTCGCGCAGCCGCCCGCTGCCCGCCTCGATCGCGAAAGTGAGCGACGTTTCGCGCGGCCGCCGGATGTCCGCCGCAAGCTCGCGGGAGAGCGCGTCCATCCGCAGCGACGGCAGCGCCACGCTCACGCGCAGCGGATCGAGCACCTCGCGCAGCTCCCTGAATATCCGCGCGATATCCGGATGGTTGAGCGCGGACAGCGACTGAAGCGTGATCTCGTCCCATCCGGCGCTCGCCGCAAGCCACACCGCCGCGTCGCGGATGGATTTCGCGCCGCGCACGCGCGCGGGCCGGTACGAATACCCCGCCTGGCAGAACCGGCACCCTTCAGGGCAGCCGCGCATTATTTCGATTGCAGCCTTGCCGCTCACGCTTTCCACGATGGGAATCGGGAAAGAAGGCGGGATGGGGCATTTGTCCATATCCATTTCGACGGCGCGGTGGATGGATGCGGGCGCGGCGTCGTCAAGCGGATTTATCGCCGAAAACTTCCCCCCCCGGTACTCGCATTCGTACAGCGACGGAACGTACACGCCGGGAATCGCGGCCAGCGCGCGAAGCCGCTCCCTCCGCGGCGCGCCCGCCGTCTCGAAAAGCGAATCGAGAATCGGATCGATAAGCTTTTCCCCGTCGCCGATCCCCCACGCGTCCACGAAC
>JABRWB010000086.1 GCA_039961635.1 bacterium | reverse complement strand
GTATGTAATCGCATTTTCGGCACCGGTAGGCCGGTGCACTCCCAAAAGAGAAAACATATGCTTAGCGATGGCGGAATGCACGCTTGAGCCGGTGCTTTGTTTGTAATCGCATTTTCGGCACCGGTAGGCCGGTGCACTCCCAAACTACTCCGCCTCGATCCCAACCTGCACGTTCGGGACGAAGCTGAATCCGGGATGGTGCTCGATTATGCTCCCGTCCGGCGCGCATATGTCCGCGTTTTTCATCACGACGACCAGCACCGGCCCGCTTGCCGGCTTGCACAGCAGCAGCTCTCCCGTTATCGCCGCCCCCGTGTCGTAGGTGCAGGTTATGTTTTTCCCGACGTGCCTGCGCAGGTCCGCGTAGTCGTTTATCTTCATCGCTTTCTCCTTTCCCCCGCGTATTGCTACCCGCGGCATGCGACATTCTTCACACGCGCGCAAATCGCGCGCCCCGCGCGCGATTGCGCGTATATTCGACGCGGCAGTCACTTTCGATTCTGGAGGTTCGCCATGCCCTGCTGCAAGAAACCCGCCGAGAAGAAGATGCCCGCGAAGCCCGCCGCCAAGCCAGCGGCGAAGAAGGCCGCGAAGCCCGCCGCAAAGAAGAAGTAGCGCGGCGGCGGCAACCGCATTTAATCGAGGCTCCCCGCGGTACAAGCTCCCGCGGGGATTTTTTTTATCGCGCGTTCAGGAGACAGGCAAACTCCAGATCGCCCGTTCCGTTCGGAACGATGCTCTTGTCTGTGACGGTTTTCGGCTGAATTTCCGCCGTACCCGTCGTTTCCCACGTTACATCAGCCATGCTTTTAACTCCTTAAAAGTAGATTTTTTGGCGCTCTGCAGATAGCCAACATATGTATACCTTTTCCGCAGCGATTATATCTACTCAAGTTTGAGGTTTCACAAGTTTTAACATCTTTTGCAAGTGTTCACAACGGCGCATCGCGAACGTAAAGCGTCAATGTCAGGGTATCCCTGTTGTATCCCGCCACGTAAATTTGCGATTCTGAGGCCGAAATAGCGCAATATGAAAAGTTGTCCATGTTTTCCGCGATCGGCTCCAAGATGTAACCTGAGCCATAATCATAAACAAGTGCTGGCTTCTTCACCCCGTAATTGGCGGATATCAGATAGCACCAGTTTCCGTTTTGCGCTGTCATTTCAATTGGAGGCGAATCTGCGTATTCATAGCTTTGAAAGACTAAAGGCGATCCTTGCCAAACACCATTGTCCTTGAAATACCGCCAAAGTTGGTTGCTTTTTACACTCAAATGAACTCCAAACACTCCATTGACGGCGGAAACCAAAGAATCTCCATTCCAATCAAGCACTAAAAGCTCTCGACTGAATGTCTCACCTGCTCTGGAGTATACATAGAGGTTTGACTGGCTGGTCAGAATTTCCGGAACATCCTCCAAGTACCTTAAATCGAATAAGGCAAAGCCGGAATCCGGATAATCTCCGAATGGATTCACAGTAGTCTCGTCTTGCCCATTGCGTTCATAAAACACATACTGCTCCTCTAGGCTGTTGGGTTTGTACAGCAAGCCAACGCTTCCTGAGGAATTTACATCGAACCAATTTTTCCCAAACTTGGGGGGCGTTGAAGTGCCATCCACGTGGAAAACGTCTATATCGCCAAGCAGACTTCGCTCCAAGAAAACCAACTCGTAAAAACTGCTCATTCTGGGATTCAATGATGTTGCAATGTATAGCGTTCCATCGGGAGCAAAAACGGGCCTTGCCGCGCCATAAACATTAGTATTTGGGACTGAGAAATCTTCCATGTTGACGCTTCCCGTCGGGGATCTCCAGGCAAAGCGCAGCCTGTTATTGGTATATTCGGCATTGTAGCTTGAATCGTCAACCGGATAAGTAACGCAAAGCTCTCCGTTTGTCGGCGATGTTGCCATTCCAATCCCGTACTGATACTGAAAATCGCTTCCGGCTGGAAGTTGATCCACAACCTGTTTCTGCCAATTCAGCGAGGTTGAGTTGGATATCAGTGCTATGGTACTTGTTGCAAACAAGCCATCATTGTCAGTGACCCGCAGAACCGCATTCCAAATCCCCGAATCATAGGTGTGCAATACATGTTGCGGCTGAGGTGCTTCCCAATCGAATATGCCGTCGCCTTCGAAATCCCATTCATATTTTACAATTTGCCCGTCTGGATCATAGGAACGATTACAGACTAGAGTTGTTTCAAAAGGTGCATCGCCAATTTCGGGCCAGGCCTGAGCGGAAGCAACCGGGGGCAGGGGATCGCTGGAACCACCCTGGGATATAACGTAAATGCTTATCCATTTTACAGTACTTGCAAAGGCATTGTCGGTTACCCTGAGAATTGCAAGATTGTCGCCAGCATTTTCGGCTGTATATAAATGGCTTGTGCTGCCCTGAGTAGAGGTAAAATCATGAAAGACGCCGTCACCGAGGTCCCACTCGTAGGAAACTATTGTCCCATCGGTGTCGGTTGCTCCCGCCACAAAATAGGCCGTAAATGGTGCGGTGCCAATTTTCGGTGTCACTGAAGCGGTGATTATCGGAGGATTATTCTGCGCCATTGTGATAAAAATCGATACCGTGATTTGATTTGTCGCTCCTCCGTCGTCGGTGACGCGCAATACCGCGTCGTAGCGTCCGGGCGTGGAATATTCCGTAAGCGCGACGCCGGATGACGGCGTGTAATCCGCGAAGCTGGAAT
>JABRWB010000085.1 GCA_039961635.1 bacterium | reverse complement strand
ATTGTCGCCCGCCGCCGGCCCGCCCTGCCGTCCGGGCATGAAAAGGCCGGTTTTTTTTATGTACAACTCCACGCTTTCGGGCACCAGATACTTGATGGAGCGCCCTTCGGCGATTCTCTTCCTGATGTCCTTCCCGCTTATCGCGAGCGCGGGGACGTGAAGAAATGTCACATCCAGACCGATTCCGCCGAAAAATTTCTGCACGTCGTCCCAGCCGTCGGTGTCCGGTCGCGACACCGCCACCACCTTGCAGTATTCAGGAAACTGCTTTATGCGTTTCCACTCGACCATTTCGCGCACCACGTCCGCGCCGGTGATGAAGTAAAGCTCGGTTTCGCCCCCGAGTTCCTTTTTGAAAAATTTAAGCGTGTCTATCGTGTACGACGGCGGCTCGCGATCTATCTCGAACGGGCTGACTTCGAACAGCGGATTGGGCGATGTCGCCATCACGCACATTATGTAGCGGTGGAACGCGTCCGCGTAATCCACCTCCGGTTTGAACGGGTTGCGGTTGGCGGGGACGAAGATTATCCGCGAAAGGTCGAACTCGGTCAGAACTTCCTGCGCGGCGACCAGGTGGCCCATGTGAATCGGATTGAAGCTCCCGCCCATTATCCCCACCCGCTCGGTGCGGGAGGTGCTTACCACCTTCATCTAGTCACCCCGTGCAAATTCGGCTCCGTGCATTGCAATCGCCGCGCCGACGGCTTCGGCGTCCGCCGCGTCGTCTCCTGTAAGCGGCAGAAGCGACGCGGACGCGCCGTCCGGCGCGAACCGATTATCGCACATCCGGACGAAATTTTCCGCTGCGGCGGCCGGCTGCGGAGGAGAAGCGGCGATGATAGTCCTCAAATTGGGACGCTCGATTTCGGAAAGCGCGTCGAGAAGCGCGTCGAGCGTGGCCGCGGCGTATTGCTCGGACATTCCGGAAAGGCAAACGACCGCCACGTGCACGTTGTACAGGTGCGCAAGATTCGGAAACTTGGCTTCATCCGCGCCCGCGGCGTGAAACGGAAGGAACGCCACCGGATATCTTCGGAATTCGCGCTCGAAATAGAAAATCCGCGGCTTTCGCATATAAAACGCAGACTCGTCCGGCCTGTTTCTGGCCAAGGCGGAGTAAATCCGGAAATAATGTCCGGCGGCAGCGATGGAAGAGGGCTCCAGAAGCGCCACCGGCGCGGGCTGGCGGTACACGAATTCCACGACGCGCGCCTCGCCGGGGAAGCCCGGCTCCGCCTTGTTGGGCGTGCGGATGGTCGGCGTGGCGAACTTGACGTTGCCGCGGCCGCCCGCGCCGCCCTTCAGCAGCAGCATCCGCTCGCCCGGCGCAAGGAGCGCCATAAGCTCGGCTCCCGTCGCCGCATCCAGCACGCGCGTTCCGCATGGCACACGCAGCGTGAGGTCGGGCGCGTTCTTGCCGGATTTCTTGCCGGGCATCCCCTTGCCGCCCGGCTCGGCTTTCACTTTGGGAGCGGCCGCGAACAGCGACAGGTCGTCCAGCGCGCCGTCCGCGGCGAGCCAGACGTCTCCGCCCTTGCCGCCGTCGCCGCCGTCGGGGCCGGCCAGCGGCTCGCGCGCGAACCGTGCGAACGAGCGGCTGCCGTCGCCGCCCCGGCCCGCGGAAATCTCGATGCGCACCCTGTCGTGAAACGCCACGTTGGGGATTATAAACCGGAGCCGCGATGCGTCCCTGCGCGCCGGCTTCCGTTTCGCATATTCCCGATCCGGGTATAACCTTTTCGGCCTGCATCGCGCCCGATTTCGGGCGCATTCGATACGTTTTCGGTAGCTGGGGAAGGGTTAGATGAAAAAGCAAAGCATAGCAGCCGGGGTTCCGGGGCGGCCTCGTTTTTTGCGGCGGCGCAAGCTCCGTCGCGTCGGATTGCGGACGCAGCGCGCGCGGCGTTGGCCATAAAGGCCTCGCCCGACGCGTTTTCCGGGAAGGCCTTTAATGCGGCTGTCGCCGCCGCGATTTCCGCGCTGCTGGCCGCCTTTCTTCTTGCCGGGTGCGGCAAGGGAAGCCATCCCGTGCACTTCGCAGGCGCTGGCCAGGGCCGGGAGCAAGGCTTATCGCCCGCCTCCGCCGCTTCGGAAAGCGCGGGCGGGCCGCAGCGCCAGGCGCCCTCCGAGGCGTCGCTCGCCGACGTGCTTTTCGAAATCGAATCCTTCCAGCCGCCGCGGGGCGCGGATCCTGCGGTTGTGAATGCGCTCAAGGACGCGCTCAAGTCCGCTCTCGCCGAACGCGGCGCCACGAGATTTACTTCCGCTCTGTCCGCGGACGTCGCGCGCGTAATTCATACGGCGGCGATCGGCCGGGACGGCGGCGCGCAGATTCTGTGGGAAGCGCGGCTCGCCGGCGATGCCGACTGCGACGGCCAGGTCAATGTTTCGGACATCACGCCCATCGCGCTCCGGTTCGGCCGTCTTTCAAACGACGGCTCGGACGACGGATACGACGCCCAGGCGGACACCGACGGCGACGGCGAAGTCGGCTTGGGAGATATTACCCCTATCGCGCTCAACTACCTGGCGCGCATTGACGGCTACGTGATCGGCCGCGCCGCCTCCGCGGACGGGCCGTTCGAGGCGGTAGGGAGCGCCGGTTTCGACGGAAGCTGGTACAGCGGCGGCGAAACATACCGGCTTTCATTTCCCGGCCGGCCTGGCGTTTTCGTTTTCACGGACGCGGACGCGGGCGCGGGCTCGCACTGGTACGCGATCAAGCCGTACTCCGGGCCGGAGGAGCCGCAGTGGGGCGGAGAAATCCCGGTCGAATTCAGGGACGAAGGGCTGTCCGGGCGCAGCGATTACTCGCCCGAAAACATCGTGCGAAGCGAAATGCCGGGCGGGCTGCCTTAAACAGCGCCGCAGCCGTGGTAAAATCGCCCCGGTTTCAATCGAGATAAGGGGAAGGGAAAATGTCGCGGCAGAAGATTACGAAAACTTTCACCGCGATGCTGGTTCCCGGATCGCCGAGAATCGCATCGTATCTCTGGCTCACGCACATATTGTTCAACCGCCAGGTATCTTTCATGGTGAAAGAATATCTGCATTTGCGCAGGGCCGCGGAAATTGCGCGATACGAAGGCACCATTGCCCATCGGCTTTCCGCATCGCTAGAAAAGGTTAAGAGCGACAAAGGCAAATCCCGGATTTCGCGGCATTTCAACGAATTCGCCCGGCGGTTTATGGACCGATATTCGCTTTCATACGAGAAAGCGGCGGAAGTCGCGCTAAAGATGGGAATAATGAGCGACTATTTTCTGATAGCGCCCCAAGGCGAGGACGGCAAGCCGCTTTGGAGCGTGCCCGACGAATGCCACGCCTTTGTAGAGCAACTCACGCAGGTGAAGAAAAAGGGCGCGGATGTCGAGGACGCGGATTTCGCCAACGTGTGCAAGGCGAATCCCGAAATTTCGATATGGCTCGCGGATTTTCACCGCCGAGGCATTTTGCTTTTCGACCGCAAGGAATCGGGCCTGCTCCCCTGGCACCGCCTTGTCATGTCCGTGGCCGCGCGCTACATTCGAAGCCAGGGCGAGAAAAGGAAAAGCCGTGAAAGCGAGCGCAAATCCTGGGCTGAATCCAGAGCCAAATTTATCGAGGAAAATGGGGAATTTTTCAATACCCGGCTGCCGTTTTTCGAATCGTACGAAAGGGAGCGAACCGCATCGGCACAAAAAGAACTCGATTCATCCCAGCCCGGCCGGATCGCTAAGCATGTTCATATTCGCGGGCCGATGGTCAAAGGTATCGGTCGAGTGCGCGACGCTTGGGCTGGTGAGGATTTGTGGAAACCGAAAAGCCCGCCCGCTGTAGAAACCATCCCGGACCGCAACAACCGCCGCGAGGCGATCCTGCTTGAACTAATCAAAGAGGACAACGAGTCCATCGGAGACCATGCATTCTTCCGCTGGCTGGCTCACAATGCGGACGCCTGGCCGGAATTCGCGGACGATTTCAAATTGCTGCTTGATTACAACAACAATTTCCTCAAAGACCGCTGTCCGCAATCCATCGGTTTTTCCGCGCCTGACTGGCGCGTTCATCCCCAATGGTACGAGCTTGAGGAATTCACTGGTAAGGGAGCGAACAAGCATTACAAGCTCGACCTTTCGAACCAGAATCTGTTTCTGCGGCTCGCGGTTCCGAAGTCGGATGTGCTTAAAAAGGGGAGCGTGAACAACTGGTTGCCGGAATGCGCGGAATTGGCCGCGCTTTCGGAATCCGAAATCGAGGCGCTTACCGCAAACCCGGACGAAGTCGCCATTGCGGTGGTTCCGGTACCCTTCAAGCCCGATGCGCGGATTCGTAAATATGTAATCGAAGAGGCGGCTCCCGATGCGCCCGACAAGTACGCGTATCAGTTCCGCGACAAGCTGCTCGGCGAAAAGTTCCATATGCGTTTCGGCGGGATAAAAATCCAGTTCAAGCCGAGGCCGGTCAAACCCGGAAAAAGCAAGCCGTACGTCTATTTTTCCGCCAGAGTGATTGTCCCGTTCGAAAGGCCGAAGCGCCCCAAGACAGCCGCGGATGTCAAGCCGGGATCGCGCGTTCTTTCAATCGACCTCGGGTACAGAAGCCGGGCGTACGGCGTGGTCAGGGAGTACCACGGCCCGTCATTCTCATTCGCCGAAAGCGTTCAGATTTGGGCCGGGCCGGTCGTCCCTCCGGGCGGACGCCACCTGGCGCATGTGGACGCACACGAGTGGAAGCACAGGCAAAAGCGCAGCGAAGCACAGAAGACTCCGGACGGCAAAATGAAATTCCTGCCCCGCAAGCGGCAGTTCGACGCGCGGATGACCGAACATATAATCTACTTGAAAAACGACATCGCCAAGCAAACTGCTCACGCGATTATCGCAAAGGCAGTCGAGCATCGGGCGAATGTAATTGTAGTGGAGAAGCTTGATGGCTACCGCCCCTCGACCGACCGGACGCGGCGCGAAAACCGCAGGCTTCGGACGACCGCTTTCCGCTCTTTGCTTCATGAGCTTGGCACTTACCGCACCTCGGGCGGAAATTACGTAGGCATAGACCGCGCCGGTGCGTACGGAATCGCGACGGTCGAAAAGCCCTCGGCGTATACGAGCAAAGTCTGCCACAAGTGCGGATGGCCGGGAGTCCGGTATTCCGAAGTGCCGTATTCGTGGTTCGTAAAGCGCGAAGACCTTTCGAAGCCCAAAGCCGACCGCCTGCCTATCACTCATCGCAAAATCCGCGGCGGAAGCCTTACCGTCACCTATCAGGAAACGGGCAACGTGCTTATCCAGCAGGGGGGAAAGCTGTTTTGCTGCAGCAATCCCCAATGCGAAGTAGTCAAGATAAACGCGGATTACAACGCCGCGCAGAACCTTCAGCGCGAGTTCGCCGGTGAAGAGCTTGTATCCAAATCCGGAAGGGGAAAAGAAGCGATGCTGTACCTTCCCGGCGGCGCGGTGGGAATGAAGGCCGCCGATTTTTGGAAAAAGGCCGAGTCCGACGCTCGCTCCAAGCTTGCCGCGCGGGGATTCAAACTTGCAGGGACAAAATCCTGAAGATGAGGTATAATCCCGTCCGAGATCGCCAATCACGATCCGTCGGGCCTCGTAATCACGGGGCACCTCGGGGTAACTGTGTCTTGCCCGGCACCGCCGGAGGTCGGTCCATGGCTTCCGGCGAACGAATGTCGGCTATGGCCCCGGATTCGCCGTACATTGAAAACTTCGGGCGATTTTGCCCCGGGCGCGTTGCGCGGGCTTTGGCGTGCGTAACCTCGCAATAGGTGGTACCCATAGGGTGGTTACTCGGAATCAAGCTTTGGCGGCATCGCTGCTGGATTTTTTCGGGATCCACTTTTGCGGAAAAGCGCGCGATTCAAGCGATTTGAGTCGCCTTTTCGGCGAGGTTACACAAATCGCGGCTGTGCGGCCAATACTGATGCGGCTTCCCGGAAGGTGCAGTCGCAATCGCCCGAATTCCATCAGGCGAATTGACACATCAGGTTCTGCGGCACGTCGATCAGGTCGATTATAAACTTGAGTCGCAATCGCCCGAATTCCATCAGGCGAATTGACACTGCCTAGTTCGAAAGCGCCGTCTTCACAATTGACCACTAGGGTCGCAATCGCCCGAATTCCATCAGGCGAATTGACACATAAATTAAGCGATTATGCGGGTGGATACTGCCCGCAATGCTCAGGTCGCAATCGCCCGAATTCCATCAGGCGAATTGACACCTCTTCTTCACTTTACACTCCTTTTCCGGCGGGCCACCCGGTCGCAATCGCCCGAATTCCATCAGGCGAATTGACACGAGTGCAAGCCCGTTATCGGCGGGCGCAACGCGATG
>JABRWB010000084.1 GCA_039961635.1 bacterium | reverse complement strand
TTGCGGGGGAGACGGGGGGCGGGATGAAAAAGAACCGGTATTTCACCGCGCCGTTTTTCACGCATTATTTGCTGGAGAAAAGGATCAGGATCTATCCCGAAAAGTTCGCTCCCGCGATGGAGGACTTTTTGAAGCGCAATTCATTCGAATACAAAATCGAACCGCTCTTCCCGGCTGGTGCTCCAGTTGTTATCGAGGAAATCGCCAGGCGCGGCCGCTATTTCATGGCGGGTGAAATCTCGGACATAATTGGCCTGAAGGACAAGATTTACAGCCTTTACGCGCCGGGCGTGAACCTGAAGGAAGGAACGGCTGTTGTTTCAATCGCGGAATGGACGCTGTCCGAGTACTTTGCGGGAACGTGGGCCAGGCTTGTTTTTCGCCGGGGCGCGTGGCGCGTGGAAAGCATCGGGATTTGAATTCGCGCCGGTCTGGAGACCGTCGCTATATGGAAGGATGTATCCGGGCGGAGCGCCCGGCCTACGGAGTCCGCGTGATTCCGCGGCCGATACAAAGGCCCGCTGCGCGGGCCAGTCCAAATATGGGAGTGCGGAATTTCAATTCCGCCTTAATTCCGGCGATTCATCGCTGGGGAGATAAGGTATCCCGGGGGGCCGCCGGGCCTCCTTCCAAAGCGCCAATAAATTGGCGCACTCCATATAACTGGCGCACGCAGTGCGCCCCTACAACCATATATGTATAATCCCGGACGGTCGTACTTTTCCGGAGGAACGAGATGGAAGCCAGGCCTGAAGGAATCAAGGTCCCGATGAAGGTGGAGTACGCCGCCGGGTGGATTTCGTGGGTGGCGGCGACGACCGGCTGCCTGCGCGCGCTGGGCGCCTCCTGCGATCCGGCGGACGTCGCGGGGTACAGCGGGTACGCGTTCCACCTGTGCGCGCACGAAACGCTTTGCCCTTCCGGGCCGACGATCCTGGACTGGGAATCGCTGGGCTGGGGCGCGAGGTTCCTGGGGCGAAGCACGCTGGCGTATCACAGCGGGCAGTGCCACACGGGGGATTTCATAAGCGACATGACGCGCGGTCATTGCAGGACGGCGTTCGAGCTGGCGCGGGCGGAGGTGGAGGCGGGCAGGCCGTGCGTGCTGTGGGGCGCGTACATCCCCGAATTCTGCATCGTGACTGGAATCGAGGGCGAAAGCTATATTGTCGAGAGCTTCAAAAGCTGCATGGGGCAGGAGCAGCCGCCGATCAAATTCGACGAACTGGACGCGCCGGGGGGGGCATACGTGCTGGCGTTCCCCGACGAGGTTAAGCTGAAGCAATCCGACGGAGACAAGCATGCCGTGTTCCGCGCGCTGGAGCTGTGGAGAAGGCCGAGGGGGAAATACGCGTTCGGAAGGGATGCGTACGATCTGTGGATGGAATCGCTCAATGCGAAGCGGGCGGACGGCGGAGGGAACGCGTACAACGCGGCGTGCTATGCGGAGGGCAGGCGGTTCGCGGCGGCGTTTCTGGCAAGGGCGGCGGAGCGGAATCCGGGCGTCGGCGGGGAGCTGAACGGCGCCGCGGGCGAGTATGCGAAGGCCGCGGAAGCGATGGCGAAGGTCGCGAAGCTGTTCCCGTTCCCCGGAAGCTGGGGGACGCCGGTGACGGACGAAAATGCTATTGGCGAAGCATGCGACGCGCTGGCAGTGGCGCGGGACGCTGAGTCGGCGGCGATGGATGTGCTGGAGAAGGTGGCTGCGATGGAATGGGGAGGGGGGTAATTATTCGAGTGTTAATCTAATCCTTCTCCGCCACGATAACCGTTCGCGGGCTGTCCAGTTCCCACGGGCTGCCGTCCAGGTCGCCCCAGAGCGCTGCAACAGATGCACCCGACGCCGCAACCATATCGCACAGTTCGCGCACGGAGTACGCGCGGACGGAATGCTCCCATTCCTCGATGCGGCCGTCCGGGAAGTGCGCGGTGTTCTTCCAGTAAATCCGGCCGGGGATCGGGTCGAACCGCCACTCTTTCCTGATTCTGACGCCGGCATCCGTCACTTCCTGTTGCTCGTTTCCGAACGAGCGGATCTCGTGCTCGCGGTTCCACTGGTCGATGACGATCCTTCCGCCCTGCTTCGTGACGCGCACGAGTTCGTCGAGCTGGCGTTGGTTCTCGGATTCGATGTCGAAGTATCCGAGCGAGAGGAACATGTTCAGCGAAAGGTCGAAAGTACCGTCGGGCCAGGGCAGGGCGCGCGCGTCCGCGACGCGGAAGTCCGCGGAAAGGCCGCGCTCCGAAGCAAGGCGGTTCGCTTCTTCGATTTGCAGCGGCGATAGATCCGCGCCTGAAACGGCGAAGCCGCGGGCTGCGAGTTCGAGAGCGTGGCGGCCGTATCCGCAGGGGCAGTCGAGAATCGAAAGCGGCGGGGAAATTTTGAACGCGGAAACGAGCGATTCGATTTCGCCCGCGGCGATTTCGATGTCCTCGGCCTGATAGACCTCGAGGTATACGGGCCGTTCGTACAGCGCTTTCCACCACTCGGTCATCCGGCACCGCCCGTTTTCGCGTGCTCGAGGCGCGGGGAATTACTCATTGCAGAGGAGCGCGCGGGCCTTCTCCACGACGTCGAACGGGTCTACTAGCTCCGCATTCGGCGGCAGGTCGGGGGCGATTTCGCGCGCCTTCTCGTGAAGCTCCTTCGGGCAGACGATGAAGACCGGGATGTTGAATACTTTCGTTCTGTAAAGAAGGTCGTTTATCGTCATATCCGCGTCGGGGGTGGGAATCAACTTGTGCAGATATCCGATAACAAGGTCGGGCTTGCGCTCACCGTGAAGGAGCTGGATGTTGAGTCCGTGCCCGTCCCAGCCGTTGGACAGCGGCAGCGCGTAGCAGCCCGCCACCGCGAGGGCGGTAAGCCAGTAGGAATCCGCCCCATCCAGATAACCGATTAATTTCGACATTCCAATCACTCCTGTCACCTGCCGCCAGCCGGACGGCAGGTTCAAGATAAGCCGCGCCGCAAGCGGGCGCAACCAATTGGGGCTAAACCACGCCTTGTGACAACATGGCGCTTGCGACCTTCAGGAAGCCTGCAATGTTGGCCCCGTCCACGTAATTGCCGGGCCTGCCGTATTCCTCCGCCGTGCGGACGACGTTCCGGTGAATGTTGGTCATTATTTCGAACAGCCTGGTTTCGACTTCCTGGCGCGGCCACATCATGTGCTCTGCGTTTTGCGCCATTTCAAGGCAGCTCACCGCGACGCCGCCGGCGTTGGCCGCCTTGCCTGGTGCGAAAAGGACTCCGTTTGACTGCAGATACCGGGTCGCTTCAAGCGTCGTGGGCATGTTCGCACCTTCGCAGACGAGAAAAACGCCGTTGGAGACGAGCGCTTTCGCGTCGTCCAGGCCGAGTTCGTTCTGCGTCGCGCAGGGAAATGCCAGCTGCGCGCCGGGAATATGCCAGACGTTTTTGCCGGGGTAATAATCGCACTTGAATTTTTCCGCATACTCCGACAGGAAGCCTCGGCGCTCGAAAACCAGCTTCTTGATCCATTCGAGCTTTTCTTGGTCGATTCCGTCCCTGTCGTGAATGGAGCCGCGGATGTCGCTCATCGCGATAACCTTGCCGTTGAGCTGGATGATCTTCTCTACGGTGTGCTGGGCCACGTTTCCCGCACCGGACACAAGACACGTTTTGCCGTCGATTCCGTCGCCTTTCAAGCGCAGCATTTCGCCGGCGAAATATACGACGCCGTAGCCCGTCGCTTCGGGCCGGATAAGGCTGCCGCCCCATTCCGGCCCTTTGCCGGTCAGGACGCCGTGAAACGCGCGTCCGACGCGCTTGTACTGACCGAAGAGGTAGCCGATTTCCCGCGTGCCGACGCCGAGATCGCCCGCGGGGACGTCAATGTCCGGGCCGATGTAGCGGACAAGCTCGGTCATAAATGATTGGCAAAAGCGCATAACCTCTCGATCGCTTTTGCCGATCGGGTCGAAGTCCGCGCCGCCTTTGCCGCCGCCGATGGGCATCGTCGTGAGCGAGTTCTTGAGCACCTGCTCGAACGCCAGGAACTTGAGGATCGACAGGTTGACGCTTTTGTCAAACCGCAGTCCGCCCTTATACGGGCCGATCGAGCTGTTCATCTGGACGCGGTAGCCGAGGTTGATCTGCACTTTTCCTTCGTCGTCGACCCAGGGCACCCTGAAAATGATGATCCGCTCCGGCTCTGTCATAGTTTCGAATATCCGCTCTTCGACGAACTTCGGGTGGCGGTCAAGTATAGGCAGGATCGAACCCGCGACCTCGCGCACGGCCTGGTGAAACTCCGGCTCGCCCGGATGTTTCGCCTCGATGGGCTGCATAAATTCTTCAACGGTTTTGGGCATTCACAATCTCCAAGCGAAACTGTCGAATTGGCACCGCCGGAGCATATCCCCGACATTAGCCGCATATGCGGCGTTCCAATCCGGCCAAGATTATATACGTTCTTACTTTCGCAAGTTGACCAGCGCCGGTTCCAAAGATACAATCCAGGACGGGTGCCGCTTTCCCCTGGCAGGAGCCGAACGAAGGCGGGTGGATATCCCCGATCCGCCAAATAGCGTTGAGATTTAGCTTTGATTACGGGCGAACGCGCGCTTTGCGGCTGAAAGGGGATCGAAAAACCATCTGCCAGGAGTTTGCAATGAAGGAAAACGTAATAATCATTGGTGCGGCGGGAAGGGACTTTCACAATTTCAACGTTTATTTCCGGAACAACGAGCGCTACAACGTTGTCGCGTTCACCGCGAGCCAAATCCCGTTCATAAACGACCGGCGCTATCCCGCGTCGCTTGCGGGGAAGCTCTATCCCGACGGGATTCAGATTACCGATTTCGAGAATCTGGAAAAGCTGATTGCCGAACACGGCGTCACGCTTTGCATTTTCAGCTACAGCGATGTCTCTTACGTTGAAATGATGGGGATCGGCAGCCGGGTGCTGGCTGCGGGTGCGAACTTCGCTGTGCTGTCGCAGGCGCAGACGCAACTTAAAGCTAACATTCCGGTAATAAGCGTCGTCGCGGTGCGCACCGGCTGCGGCAAATCCCAGACCACGCGGCGCGTCGCTGAAATCCTGAAGAACGCGGGGAAGAAAATCGCGGTCATCCGGCATCCCATGCCGTACGGAGACCTCGAAGCGCAGCGCGTTCAGCGGTTCGGGTCGGTCGAGGATCTGGCGAAGCACAAGTGCACGATAGAAGAGATGGAGGAGTACGAGCCGCACATCGCCGCGGGCAACACGGTATGGGCGGGCGTGGACTACGGCGACATCATCCGCGAGGTGGAAAAGGAAGCCGAGGTCGTACTGTGGGACGGCGGGAACAACGACTTCTCGTTTTTCAAGAGCGATTTGACCATCTGCGTAACCGATCCGCTGCGCGCAGGCAACGAGGTGTCGCACTATCCTGGCGAGGTGAACATGCGCATCGCGGATTTGGTTGTGATCAACAAAGTGGATTCCGCGACGCGTGAGCAAGTGGAAACGGTCAAAGCAAATATCGCGGCGCGCAATTCGAGGGCGAAAATCATCGAGGCCGAGAGTCCGGTCACGGTGGACGACCCCGCCGCGGTCGCGGGCAAGCGGGTGCTCGTCGTCGAGGACGGGCCGACGCTGACTCACGGGAATATGAGCATCGGCGCGGGGCACGTCGCGGCGCGGCATTTCGGAGCGGCGGAAATAGTGCGCCCGAAGATGTACGCGGTCGGAACGATGCGCGACGCGTACATCAAATGGCCGCAGCTTTCCGACGTCGTGCCCGCGCTTGGGTACAGCAAGACGCAGCTCGAGGAGCTGGAGGCGACGATAAACGCGGCGCCGTGCGACGCGGTGCTTATCGGCACGCCGATAGATTTGTCGCGCGTGATCAATATCAAGCATCCGACGGTGCGCGTGCGCTATTCGCTTGCGGAGAAGGGCACGGCTGCGCTGGAGGCCGCGGTGCTGGGCGCGCTGGGGAAGGAAGGCGCCGGGGCGGGGTAGGGAATTTCCCCGGCCCAGCACCGGGTAGAGTTTCTATTTGTCAGCGAAGGTCGGCGGTGACGCGCTAAGAAATAAGAAAAAGCGGAATGCGTGAGAATGAAGCGCCGCGGAGCGGCACAGTTGCGCGAAAAGCTAATGGCGTTGTCCTACGTAGAGAGAGCCGTTTACTGGCGGAAGCGCTCCGAAGAGTTTCATGAATGGATTGTGAAGCTCAAGTCCGAGGCCGCGCGGGAAAAACGGCGAAGTAACGCCTTTCAATGCCAGGTTTAGAATATTCGGAACTGCACCACGTTCAGCGAATGCAATGAATTACGCGTCCCGGAACACTTCCTGCAGTGTCAAGAGGATCGCGCCGGTTGGATGCGCGTCGCGCGTAAGCGAAGCGTCGTTCGTAACCAAAACCATCGGCTTGCGCTCAAGCTGCGCTTCCTCCAGCAGCCTGATGATCTGACGGTCGCCGGCGGATTTGTCCGGGCTGGTGCGGCTGTTCGAAGCGAGTATTTTAAGTTCGTTTTCGATTTTCTCCTGCGTCGCGTATGCCGTGTCGAAAACGACGGAAATCGGGATGCCGAGCTGGCCCGCGAGATAATCGAGGTCGCAAACCAGCACGTCGCGGCATTCGTCGAGTGAGCGGAACGCGTTGGGTTGGTAGCGCTTTACAAGCTGGATAACGTTGAACGCGTCGAAAACGAGAGTGGGGGAAACGTTGCCCCTTTTCTTTAGCTGGCGGTTGGCCTTCAGCCGGTCGAGTTCGAACACTTCCTTGAGCTTTGCCGGATTGCGGTCGACCTGCGGGCGCGGCGCCGCGGGCTCCGGAGCTGGCGCCTCTTTCTTTGGTTTCTGCGGCGATTCTTCCCCTTTGCCGTATGATGCGGCAAGCTCGTATAGTTCGGGCGAATTGGACTTCAATTTGTCCGCGAGCTCGGTCAAGCGTGAGATTTCCTTTTGAAGGGCATCATGGACCTCACGAGATTTCTCCATGCGGCTTTCAAGCTCTCCCAAGGATTCATTCTCGTGCGGGTCGATCTCTTCCCCAATTTCCTGCGCGATTTCAGCGAGAACATCGATGTACGCGCCGCGAACCTCGGTTTTCTTCTTGGCTGCGATGTATTCCGCGCTGACGTTTTCGAAATCCTCTTTGATGCGTCCGAATTCGGCTTGGGCCGCGGCGAGCTTTCCAATCAGCTTGGCTGCGACGGCAATGTCTTTTTCAGGAAAGGTATGTTCCATCACGCACCCCTTGAGAAGGTCTCGGAACAATTGTATCAGATTACGAAGGCGGGGGCGAGGGGATGGCGTCCAGCTCCCGTCCGGCCGCAAGCGGGACGAATCCTTCGGCACGAGCAAGCGGGAAATACGCGTTAAGAAGCGTTGGATTCGACAGGTATTCCACGGACAGGATTCTCTCGCCTGCCTGCCTTAGCGCGCGCAGGTCTGCCAGGATGTCATTTTGGACGTTAAGCGGGTTGTCCATGTCCAGCTCTCCGAAAAAGAAAACGTCCTCCACGCCGATTCCGTCAATCGCTTCCAAGTATTCGTCACGATATCGCGTCTCAAGCTCCGCGTAAAGATGCGTCGCATTTTGGGGCACGACCAGGAACGAATTGCCCCGAAGTTGCCTGCCGCGCTGGGCAATCCGCGCAACGAGCTGCGCCATCAGGAACGCAGCGTCGTCGCGTTCGTATGCGTCTCCGTCCGGCCCCCAGTATTCGTAGGCGTCAACTATGTCAAGGTACACGCCGTCGAATCCCGCAACCGCTATCCGATCCAGGTATCCTTCGCCGCCGCCGTCACCCATAAGAAGCGCCTGCCAGTCGCCGTCCCAATAGCGCACCTTGTAATTGCCGGGCCAATCAGGATTTGTCGGACCCAGCCAATCTGGTGCGGAAAGCCGCGGCATCCCGTCTTCGTCCACCCACGCGGGATCGAAGTACCAGCGGTAGTCTTCTGCTTCGCCGATGCTTAAATAAGCAAGTACGATCCTGTTTGCCTTGCCTGACTTTAGCGTCGCAATATCGTCCGCGGAGAACGCTCCATCGTCGCCGCCGTCCGCGCTGTAGTCAATCACAAGCAGGTCGAACGAGGTTGCCGCAAGCGCTTCAAGAGTCGCGTCCTCGCCGAACTGCAAAACGTATCCCCAGGATTGAACCGCGTCCATCCTTTCCTTTCGCAAATCCGCGGGGCCGGGTTGGGGAGGAGGATTTATCGGCGGCCAGTCGTCCGGCGGCTTTCCTCCGCCACCTCCGCACGAAATCAGCACAAACAACGCCGCGGCGAACGAGGCCGCAAGGCCTGGGATTTCAACGAGCGACTTTTTCAATGAGTTTCTCACTGGATTACTCCTCGTTCAAGTATTCCGCCTCTGCGAGGGAAAGATTGCCCCCCGCCTCGAGCACTTCCAACAGCTCACGTGCTTCTTCAAGCCTGTCTTCCGGAACCAAAATTCTGGGTCGCATTAGTTCCGAAACGGGCATAGCGCCGACTATCCAGGAAGTGTTGTTGGTGACGAAACAAGTAATTTCGTTCGCGCCCAGCCAGCCAGCCCTTATTTCCGCTTCAACCAGGCTTTCGGGTGATTCGAGCACTGTCAGCCGGACGGCGCGGTCGGGAGCCGGGCCGAACAGGACAAGCCTCGGATTTTCGATGCCGTAATCCCGGCCGCGCGGCTTGGAAAAATCTTCCGATGACAGGATGTATTCGGTCAACAAAGCCATTTTACCCTCTTTTGATATAATCGCCCACCTTCATTTCCCGGAGCGGCCAATGATGTCTCGAAGGCGGATGGAACCGTGCGTCCGGCTCGCCCTTTGCGTTTTATCTGTGCTTTTATTTTCGGCTCTCGGTATCGAGTTTGTCACCGAGGCGGGGCAGATTCGCGCTTTGATGGGTGGAAATCCTGCATTCGCGCAGGAAGGCGAAGAAGGGGAATCCGCGCCTCCGGAGCAAGAGCAGGCGCAGCCCGAAGAACCGCCAGCGGAAAATGCGCAGCCCGCCCAGGAAATCCCGGCGGAGGAAACCGCGGCAGAAGAGCCGGTCGCGGCCGTGTTGGAGGAAGCCGAGGTCGCAAAGATTCCGCCACCGCCGCTTGCGTTCACGCATCCGTCCAGGCGCGGCATTCCGGAGGCTTTTCTACTGCCTGAAAAATGGCTTTCGTTCTCCTATTTGCGCCGCTCGTTCGAGGAGGACAGCATCGCCAGCCAGGGAAGCATCGAGTCGTCCGGATTCAAACTTGACTACGGACTGACCGACAAGGTACAGGTCAGCCTTCGCCTGTGGCAGAACGACACAAACAACGGAAGGGCGATAGTTGTGCCGTTCTGGGACGACACCATCACCGCGGATCTTTGGGAGACCGACGTAAGAATAAACCTGTCGGGTTCGCCGCGGCCGGAGCCGGGCCCGATCCCCGCGGACAAGCTTCCGAACGCGTTCACCGTCGGAGTGAGCCACCAAGATTCAACGCTGTCGCGTGAGGACAACGACGACGACCTGCGGATGCTTACGGGCTATCTGTCTTATTCCGCATATTTGAATCCGCAGCTCGCGACTCACACATATTTTTCCACCGGCCGTTTCACCGGCGATCTGTTATCCGGTACGATGAACACGCTCGGGGCCGGACTCGATTACGACATCCTGCCCGAAAGAGATAAGCTTAGGATGTACCTCGACGGCTCTCTAGACATCTACAACTTCCGACAAACGAGTTTTTCAGCTACGCGCGTGACGCATGTAAACGTTGGTCTATGCTACATGGTGACGCCCTGGCTGGAGGTAACCGCGGGCTACGGCTTGCACAGCGACAGCGACAGCGACTTGTCCGCGACCGAGTACCAGCTGGGCTTGTCCTTTGTCGGCAACCTGTTCGGCGGTTCTAAGTCGAAAGATTCCGGCGCAGAATCAAAAGGCTAGGCTCGATTCCGCTTTACCTTGCTTTAGCCGGGCCATCAGAATTGACTTGATTTTCTTGTTCCGCATGTAAATGCTTTGATGGTCATTGAATTTTACTGGAAGTGTTGAAATGACTTTTTTCCGATCAATTGTCGCTTCATTTGTTATCGCGTTTATTGCGGCTGTTCCGTTTAACGCGGGTGCAGTTGAAGTTCTTGGGGCGCGACTTCCCCAGGTGTCGCCCGACGGAACAAAGGTTTTATTCAGCTACAACGGCGACCTGTGGACAGTCCCGACAACGGGGGGGGAGGCGAAGCGGCTGACCGACAACACGGCGTACGAGCGGAACGGAGTCTGGTCGCCGGACGGCACCAAAATCGCGTTTTGCAGCAACCGCCGCGGCAATTACGACGTGTACACGATGCCCGCCGCCGGCGGCGCTCCGGTGCGATTGACCTACCACGACGCCAACGATTACGTCAGCGGATGGAGCAAAGGCGGAAAGGTGCTTTTTTACAGCTTCCGCAACTGGCGTGGATTCCAGTTGTTGGAGGTGCCCGACCACGGGGGACTCGCCGCGCCGTTGACCTTGGACGATATGGACACAAGCTATTCTTGCTATACGGAAGAAGGCGATGTGGTTTACGCGCGGGGGACAGCGGAGTGGTACAGGAAAGGCTACAAGGGAAGCGGCAATTACGAGCTTTGGTTGCTCGACAGAGAGTCGCTTAAATCGAAAAGGCTGACCAATTACGACGGAAACGACTATTATCCTGCGGTTGGCGGCGGATTCGTGTATTTCGCCAGCGACAGGGGCGGTGTTTTCGACATATACAGGATGCCGCTGGGAGGAGGAGACGCCGTTAAGGTGACGGATGTGGGAGAGGACGGGGCAACCTCGCCGTCGGTCAGCGCGGACGGGCGCATTCTTGTATACGAGAATGCAGGAAGACTTTACCGCCAGGATCCTGCCGGCGGCCCGGCGTCTGAAATTAGGATAACGATAAGCTCCGACGAAAAGGAGAATTTGCTTTTCAAGGACGTTTACCGCACTACCGACGAATTCAAGGTGTCGCCGAACGGCAAGTACGTCGCATTTGTCGCGCGCGGCGACATCTATGTCGTTTACACCGAAGACGCGTTCGCGCCCGGCACTAAGCCCGACAGGATTATCGAAAAATCGAGGCGAGTAACGTCGGATCCGGCGCGTGAGTGGCAGATCTGGTGGCATCCGAACAGCGACAAGCTGGTTTACGCGAGCGACCGGAACGGCGGCCAGCAGGACTTGTACATCGCAGATTTGCGCACCATGTCGGAAACGCGGCTGACCGACAGTCCGAAGGACGATTCGTGGCCGAAGTTCAGCCGAGACGGCAAATCGGTTGTTTATACGCGTGGCGTCGGCGAGATTGTTTGGCTCGAAATAGAATCCCACAAGAGCCGCGTCCTCGACGAAGGCGAAATTAGCTGGGGGCCGTACAGCGGATGGTACGAATTCAGCCCCGATGATAAATGGGTTGCATATTTGAAATTTCTGGACGGTTTCCAGGACGACCTGTTTCTGGTGAAAACCGACGGCTCGGAAAAGCCGGTTAACGTTACCAGACATCCGGATTGGATAAACGAATTCACTTGGGTTCCCGACGGAAGCGGAATCGTTTTCACAAGCGAGCGCTCCGGGGAATCCGAGATTTACCTGCTGGAACTGAAAAAGAAGGAAAAGAAATTCACCGAAGGATTCATCCTGGATCCCGAGGAACCGGCCGGCAGTCAGCAGCCTGCTCCGAACGGAGAAGAAAGCGCGCAGGCCGGTGCGGATGGCGGCGGGGAGCAGGCGCAATCCGAATCTCCCACCGTGCCGGAGATTAAAATAGATTTCGACCGCATCTGGGAACGTGTAAGGCCCCTTGCGCAGGGATATTCATCCGCCGTATCTGCGCGTGTGAGTTTGGATTCGAAGTGGGTCTACTTTCTTGTCGCGAGCGGAACCGGCGTTGATCTGGTCGCGGCAAACATCGAGGAAGGCGATGTTATGCCCATGGGCGTCGGAGTGCCGATGGGCGACATGCAGTTTACCGCGAACGGCGACAAGATTTACTTCCTCGATCCGGGCGGATCCATCGGATGGGTTGGGGTGATGGGGCCGCAGGTAACCGGCATGGGCGGCGTGCCATTCGTTGCTGAGAAGAAGGTAGACCGGCGTGCGGAGCTGCGCCAGATGTACACGGAATGCTGGCGGCTATTGCGAGAGCAGTTTTACGATCCGAACTTGCACGGCGCACTGAAGAACTGGGATGCAATTTACAAAAAGTACCTGCCGCTGGTCGAGCAGGCAGCGACGCCGGAGGAATTCAACTACATCGTGTTCGATCTGCTGGGCGAGATCAAGGGAAGCCACCTGGGGATATACGGCTCGTCCAGTTTCGAGGGGATTCCGGAGTATTCGGGCATGGTGGGACTCGATTTCGATCCGAACTATTCGGGCGATGGATTGCGCGTCTCGCACGTGCTCCGGGACGGTCCGGCGGACCGCGACGAGAGCAAAATAATTGAAGGCGAAATCGTCCTTTCTGTAAACGGCAACAAAGTGGATTCGTCCCGCGATCCTTACGAATATTTCGAAGACACGCCCGGCGACCAGGTGGACTTGCTCGTCAGAAGCGCGGACGGCGAAGAGAGAACCGTGCACCTGATTCCGATGGAATCGTTCGGCTGGTATCAGCTTTCTTATCTCGAATGGGTGCACCAACGCGCGCAGATGGCGGAAAAACTGTCCGACGGCAAGGTCGGTTACTTGCACATCCAGGGGATGGACATGCCCAGCCTGGACAAATTCAAGGCCGATCTGTTCGGATTGAACAACGACAAGGATGCGGTCGTGATCGACGTCAGGTTCAACGGCGGCGGATACACGCACGACCAGGTGCTGTCCTACCTGATGTGGAAGACCTACGGATTCGCGAAGGTCAGGGGCGGGCAGTTTTATTCCCAGCCGGCGATGAGCTGGAAGAAACCGATGTGCGTGCTGATCAACGGGTCCTCGTATTCAGACGCGGAAATATTCCCGATGGCGTTCAAGTCGCTGGGGCTTGGCAAGCTGGTAGGCGTGCCAACCAACGGCAGCGTCATCGGAACGATCGAGTGGATGCTTGTGGACGGCACGGGATTCCGGCTTCCGCTGGAGGGCTGGTTCTATTCCGACAAGAAGAACATGGAAGTCAGCGGGACCGGCGGATTCGGCGGGGTGCAGCCGGATATCCTTGTCGAGAACAATCCCGACGACGTCCGCGCCGGGCAGGACCCGCAGCTTGAAGCCGCGGTCAGAGAACTGCTGAAGGAGATTCGCTGAGCAAGCGGCAAGCCGCGATTTCATTTGGTCTTATACCGCCGATTTCCAGATCGGCGTGCTGACTTAAACCTAATCAAAATATATACCGCCGATCTCCTGATCGGCGTGCTGAGTTAAATATAATCAAAATATATACCGCCGATCTCCTGATCGGCGTGCTGACTTAAGCCAAATAGGTCATATAATCAATCCGTGCCCGAAACCGAATTCCCAAGGCTTTCCAGAATCAAGAACGACGGAGGCGCATACTTCATCACGTCATCCGCAGGCAAGGATCGGAAGCTCACCGGGCTAGAGCGCGCGATCGCCCTCGACTCGATAAAGTTTTTCCGCGGGGAGCGGTTCGCCCTTTATGCGGCGGTTGTAATGCCCGACCATTTCCACATGCTTCTGCAGCCTTGCTTTCTGCCCGATTCGAACCGGCGCCACGACATCGGCAAAATCGTCGCGTCGATCAAGAAGTATTCGGCGCGCAAAATCAACGCCGCCGCGGGGCAGACCGGCAGCCTGTGGCTGGACAACTACTTCAGCCGGGTGATCGTAAGCGAAAAAGCGCTTGCGAGGGCGTGGCAATACATTCTGATGAATCCGGTTGAGGCGAAGCTGGCGAGAAGATGGGAGGAGTATCCGTACGTTTGGACGGCCGGGATGAAGTAGGGGAACATGATTGTATCCGGGGATACGCCGATCTGGAGATCGGCGGTATATATATTTGAGTGGTTTTTCTTTGCATTAGCCGGACAGCGGCGTTATAATGGTGTGACGGCATTAAAAGAGGATAAGCATGGCAACGGGAAAAGCATTTGGGAGCATTGCGGCCGGAGCGCTGTTGTTCGTTGCGCTCATGGGGTTGTGCGTTTCATGCCACGGCAAATCCCGCCTAGGCTCTCCGTCGGCGGGAAAATCGCCGGAAACGGAATCGGCATCCGCAGCCGGTAGGATAGACGAGCTTCGCTCGTCACTCCAAAGCGAATTCGCCCGCCTGGGAATAGACCCGGAGCGCAAGCCCGCATCCGCTCCCACCGGAAACGACAACGCGGTGTTCGACCTTTCCGCCTCCATTATTGATCCCGACGGCCCGGCGGGGCCGCTGCCGCCCGAAGGCGTGTCGCTTTCGTGGACGGAGCGGATGCTTGGCGATTACGACCAAAACGGCGAAGTAGGGATATCCGACATTACACCTATTGCACTCAATTGGCTTGCATCCGTTACTTACCGTCTACCGATTGAAGCCGCGGGATACGATTACTGGCCGATTGGCGATCCTGACGGCGCGGAAGCCGCGAACTGGCGCAAAGCGCGTATAGACGGCAATGCGGATGGAGAAGTGGGGATGCAGGACGTGACGCCTATCGCGCTGCACTGGATGGAGCGCCTCGACGGCTGGCGGATTTACCGCAAAGGGCCGGGAGAGGTTTCGTACTCCCTCGTCCCGAATCCTGACGATCTGGCTTCGCCGGTGACAATTCCGCGTTCCTCAGTACCCGGCAACGCATTGCCGGTCAGATACGCGTTCGAGGACGGCTCGGTCACAGACGGGATTGTGAGTTTCTATGTTGCTTCTTACGATGAAGCAACCAACCAGGATGGGCCTGCCTCACCCGCAGTGTCGGTAAACCCGGCGACAGGCGAAATCAACCAGTCGCCTATAGCCCGATTAAAAATAACACCTGACTACGGCGCAGCGCCATTCGATGTGACATTCGACGCGTCGCTTAGCAACGATCCGGATGGAACGATTGCCGAGCATAGGTTCGATTTTGACGGCGACGGACTACAGGATTATTCCACGCTTGATCCAGAACCGCCAGCGGAATCAAGTGCCGGGCTGGTGGAGGATATAGCAATTGGCGCATCTCCCGGCATTGTCACCGGGAAGTGCCGAACGGGTAATGAAAACTACTTCTATCCAAAGGTGACGGTAGTTGACGACAAGGCGGAGGAAAGCAGTATAAGAAATAGGCTAGGCGTGGCGGGATGGTTGGGGGATGCGTTTTATTCGTGGACAGGATCTGGCGCGCCTTTTGGTCCTATGTCACTTTCCCTTGATCCATCTTCAGGCGAAACGGTTGGAGCCGGGCCTGTTTGGAACAACAATTATCCGCCACTTGAACGTGGGGCGTGGCTCGTTTGGCGGCATGGATTTGGAGTATGGGAATTTGAAAAAGTGATTGGGGAAAACGATCCTCAATGGTCGTATGCCGAAGGCAAGGACTACGGCAGAGCTCAAAAGGTGGCTGTATTCTGGGATGAAAACTGCAAACCGCTAGTACTTATTGAGGCGAAAAGCCTGGGCGTGAGCAGGCTTCTATCTGCCCGAAAGGACGGTTTGGGACAATGGGAATTGAAACTTGTATTTGAAGGTTATTCAGAACCTCCTACAACACCTAGAGGTTCGAAATATAACTGGCATATTGAATATGGCCCAGGGCACTTCACAATCCTTGCCGCTGATCAGTATTCCGGGGATGGCGAAACTGCCAATTACAAGTACTATTTCCTTACATACGACAACGGCAATTGGACGGTTCTGGACGCAAACTGGGACACCAAGGAACAGGACGCTCGTTTGGGTGACCTAAGCGTTTTTCCCGATGGAGGCATTGGGGCACCGCTTGATTTGGGACACAGTCAAAATGGAGACCAAATGCAAGTTTGGATCGCCGTTTCGAATGGCTCCGGGGAGTGGACGAGAGAAAGGTGGGATTCAGGGCAATTTGAAGGCTTCGATAGCATTAGATATTTCAAATTGATATTTGGCCCCGATCAGACAGCTTGGGTGCCAATACAGACCTGGGATGGAATAATGGATGGGTATGGATTGCAGCTTCTCAGTGTTGGCTCGACCGGTTCAAATACCTATGATCTTACAAATCCGGATTACCCTGTGCAAAGCGTCATGTTGTATCCGATGAACGTCAATGAAACGCCCAGCCTCATGTACAGGGACGATAACTCCCCGTCCCAGACCACAGAACCAAAATCCTGGAATGTACGCATATGCACGTTTGAATCGGACTGGTTTCATATCGAGACCATATACGCTCCAAAAAGCGCCGATTGGGATTCAAACGGTGTAGTTTCGGATTATTGCGCATTCGGACCAAACAACTCTTACGTTTTGATTTCTGAAACAGGAGGTGATGCCGGGAATGGCAATCGACGGCTTAGATTGCTGTACAGGGTTGACCCGGCCCAAGGAAGCTAAATACGTTATTAAGCAAGGGCCGCCTTGTAGGGCAAGGCGGCCCCATTGTGTGAGTCGCGCTAAAGGAGGCACAACTCACGCTCGCCGCCCGGAATTAACTCCTTTCCTTTCCTCCCCCCGCTCGCACCCGCCATATTATTGAAATCCCGCCACGGCGGGAGGCTATAATTCCGCCGTGCCCGCCGGATGAAGCTCGCGGATTTGCTAATCCTGCGCGGCCGGGCAGAAGGCCGGATTCTCCAGCGCAAATTGGAGGCAATCGGAGCGGAATAGCAGCCAAAGGTATAATTTTCCGGTGGACAGGCTTTTCCTAAATCCCGCTTCGCTTTGGCTGCTGACGCTTTCCGCGGCGATTTTGTCTTTGTACCTGCTAAGGCTCAAGCGCAGGCGGGTTGAAGTAAGCTCCACGCTTTTATGGACGCAGGCGCTGGAGGAATTCCAGGCGAACGTTCCGTTCCAGTGGCTGAAGAAAAACCTGCTGCTGCTGTTGCAGCTTCTGCTGTTTCTATTGCTGGTGCTGGGATTGTCGCGTCCGTATTTCAAAGGAAAGGTATCCGCCGGCCGCAAAACCGTGATTATCGTGGACACGAGCTACTCGATGCTGGCGAGAGACGGCGGAAAAACAAGGCTGGACCGGGCGATGGAGCGTGCGCGAGAGCTGGCAGGCGGAATCGCCCGCGGCGACCAGGCGATGATCGTCGCGATGAACCACCGGCCCGAAGCCCTCACCGGATTCACGCCCGACAAGGCGGATTTGAACAAGGCTGTCGGTGGACTCAAAGACAGGTTGGGTGGGCGCGCCGATCTGGCCGCCGCGCTCAAAATCCTGGGGCCGATGCTTTCGTCGGGAGTCAGGATCGCGGTCGTTTCGGACGGCGGATTCGACGACGGCGGAGGGTACGAGCTTCCACCGCAGGTGTCGCTGGAGTATTTTCCGGTCGGGCGGCCTGTTTACAATGCGGGCATCTCGGCCATTTCGCTGTCAAAGGAAATCGGCGGAGACGGTTTCGAGCTGTTTGCGGCGATATCTTCCACCTTTCCGCAATCCGTCGAGCGCACTTTGAGGCTGACATCTGGGGACTACGTAATCGACCAGAGGACGGTACAGTTGCCCGCGGGCGGGCGCACCGAGCTTACGATCGCGCCGATTCCGGAAGCGGACGAGCCGCTTGAGCTCTCGCTCGTCGGCGGCGATGATTTCCCGCCTGACGACGAATGCACGATTGTGCAGCCGCCCAAAACGAGAATCGATGTGACGCTGGTTTCGAAACCGGACGTGATACTCGAAAGCGCGCTCGCGATCGATGCGGATATCGACGTTTCCAGGGTGGAATCGGGCGCGGCCGGAGGGGGGGTGTTTATCTGGAACGGCGTGCAGCCGCCGGACGGTTTTTCTTCCCCGTCGCTTGTTTTAAATCCCGGCGCGCCCGTTTTTGGAATCGTCCCGGGCGAAAAGGTGGAGCGTCCGCGAGTCGTGGATTGGGACGTGAACCATCCGGTCCTTCGATTTGTCAATCCAGCGAACCTTGTGTTCTCAAGCTCCCGCGCGGCAAGGACGGGTTCCGGCTCTTCCGTGATCGTGGAGGGAAGCGGCGGGCCGCTTGTCGTGGCGGGAGAAGCGGATTTCACCCGGTTCATCGCCACGCTTTTCGATCCTTCCGAAAGCGATTTCCCGTTTCGCCCGTCGTTTCCGATTTTCCTGCACAACAGCATCGTCTGGCTTTCGAAAACGGCGCAGGGCGCGGATCCGTACAACGCGTCGGTCGGAAAGCCGTGGAAATTCAAGGTTCCCGAGGATGCAAGCATTGCCGTGCTCAGGGATCCATCGGGAAGGGAATATTCGCTGGTTCCCAAGGGAGGGGAAATAGGAGGTGTCGAGCTCAACAAGCTTGGCATTTGGCGGCTGACCGTCGGAAGCGCGACCGAGTTGATAGCGGTCAACCTGGCGGACGATGAGGAAAGCAAGCTTGAATTCCGCGAGGCGTTCAGGGCTGGGGAAACAACGGTTGTAGGAGGCAAAAAGGCGCGCGCGAACCGGGAAATCTGGGGCTTCCTGATATTCTGCGCGCTTGTGCTTCTTTTGGGGGAATGGTACGTATTTCACCGGCGCGGCATCTAGGAACATCCAAAATCCATCGCGTGCGACAACCGGATTTCCAAGGCAAGCGACGGGGCTTGTGCCGAAAGGGTACAATATTGCTTTCTTTGAAGGTGCTGAAATGAAGTCTGCAACGATAAAGTTGGCGGCCGCATCAGTCGGAATGACGATATGCTGCTTGGTTTGGGTTTCGGTCGCGCTTTCCCAGGGGGAATTTTCGGAAGGAGAGCCAAGCGGAATCGAGCAGGGCGGTGAAAGCGGCAAAATCGCGGAGCTTGAAGCAAAAATCTTGAAACTTGAAGCCGAAAAAGCGGAGCTTTTCGACCAAATCGAGGCCTATCAGGAATTCAACAGGCAATACGGCGATCTGGTTGCGATAACCCTCAAAACAGGTCTTGACTCCGTGAAGTTCGGCGTGCGCGAAAAGTCTATTTCGGCCAACGCCGCACGCAACCAGTTGAACGGCTATGTTCATTTGTCAAAGCGCGGCATGGAAATAGCCGATTCGCTTGCGGATATAACCGATCCAGGCTGGCCCATCCAGGGAGAATTCGCCGAAAACAGGATGATATGCGCCACGGGTAGGACATACATCGACATGCTGAACGCGTACATAGACTACAGGACGGATGCCAACTGGACGAATTTGCAGGCGGTCAGCGAAAAAATGAGCAAGCAGGTTGCAAGCCACGTCTCAAAGTAGGCGAGTCATGCAATATCGTCTCATATTGTCGCTGCTTTTGATTCTCGAGGTCCTTTTCTTGATGAGGCCGCAGTATGCGTACGCCGCGGAAACGCGGCTGTCCATACTTTCCGTGTCCGCGGTGCCGAGGGGAGAATTCGAATCGGAAGGAACGGCGCACTTCAAGTATCCCGACGTGGAGTCGCTCGATATTGTTGTTCGAATATTGCTTGAATCCGCCGCGGAGAAAAAGGTGACTGTATTCGTTTCCGCTTTCGATCAAGACGGGTTACGTATGGGCAAAGCAAAGGCGGAAAAAACCGTCGAGCCCGGCGAATCCGAAATCAGAATCGAGCGCTTTCTGTTGCTCGAGAACTTTTATGGGGAGCACGAAGTCAAACTGAACGTTGAAGCATCCGCAAAAAGCGCGGCGACCGCGCTCTCGCAGCGCGTGTTTTCATTCGTAGGCTTGCCTGCGCCGAAAGCGATGGTGGATTATATAGAAGTCAGGCCGAGGGACGAGCAGTATTACATCGAATTCGTTCCGGGCGAGGACTTCCTGTTCAACTTCTTTTTCAGGATTGAAGAGAACGAGGGCGGGATGCCGCTTGAATTGAAGTTGTACGCGGTGATGGATTCGCAAAGCTTCCGCTTGGACGACGCGCGGTTGTCCGATCCTTTCTGGGGTGAGATTGCGATGTCTTCGGAACCGGGCTTTTACCAAGTGGAAGCGGTGGGCAGCCTTCCGGAAAAATTCGCCGACTTCTACCGCGAGCGGCACTACTTCAGGATCATTGCGGTGCTCGATTTCGACGACGAGATCAAGTTCTCCGAGCCCGCCCAAGGGTTGATTTTTGACGAAAGATACGGGGAAAACCGGGAGCCGATGTTCGAGGATGAAACTTACGTGGTGTTGGAAGAGCCTGAACGATGGAGGATTTCGGAACTCGACAGGAAATCATACGAACGCAGAATAAGGGATTTAAAGGAGTTGAAACGTGTCAGACGATTCGACGTTTACTTCGGGCGTTAGGCGGACTGCGGGTTTTTTGGCGGCTGCGGTATTTCTGATTATGGCGGTTTTGCCCGCAGCAGCCGCACAGTATTATGTCTATTACCAAGTTCCCGGCGGTATCGCAAGGTTCAGCTACCCCGTGATGGAGAGCCAAACCGTGCTGTCGCTTGGCGACAAAAAGTCTACGCTGGAGGATTTTGATATTTCCGTTGATGGCGGCAGGATTGTTGGCATCTACAAAGGCAATGTCGTTTTATACGACAGGGTCACGAAGACGCTGGTCAGGCTTACTGAAGATGGCGGCACGCGGCCAAGGACGGAGCTTTCGTATGAATGTCCCAGATTTGCAGGCTCAACACTGAAAGTCGGGTTCATTTCCAGGGATCCGGTTGCGAATCCCCCGCTCGACGGCGTTTGGATAGAGTCGCTTGACGGCTCCTACAAGGAAAGGATAACGCTGCAATCGCTTCCCAAGGGAGAAAAGCCGGACAGGATTTTGTTCAATCCATCGGGCGATGCGCTGGCAATCGGTATAAAGAGCCAGGATTCGGATACTGTCGGGCTTGCCGTGTACTCGCTTAAAACAAAGAAAACCGCAATACTTGTCGGCATAAGAGAGTATTGGGAAACCTATTTCGGCGAGTCGGTCGAAGATTTCGTTTGGCTGGATTCAAGGCAGCTGTTGGTGTTGGTTTCGGATTCCTCAATGGGCGGGTTTCCGGAATTTCGCGCAGTTCTGATGGATGTCGATACGCCGGGAAAGCAAACATCCTGGACGGTTACTTACAAAACATCGGGTGAATGGATTGTCTCGGTTCCTAAACCTGCAGGAGGAGCGTACTACTGGATGAGGTTGGGGGCGCCGGATGGGGACGCGGACAAGGGGGTTTTCGTCCAAACATACAAGGCCCGTCTTTTCGCTCCAAATCCTACTCTTGTGGGCGAATTCTTTATAACGATGGACCGGTTCGACAAAGTCGAAGACTTGATTCCGTTTCACGACGCGGCTGCGGTGGCTGTGTTCTATGCTCCGGCGAATCCTTCCAAAGGCTCCTTGACCGTTGAATTCCTGGATCACATAGACGGCAGCAAGTACTTTGAACTTGATGGTCTGGCCGGAACCAGACTGGTTTTAACGGCGGAATCTTAGCGGCGTGGTATGACGGAGTTTGATTGCCTGCCGATACTGCTATAATCCACTTTCCTGGACGGGCGGTGGCATGCCTCCGTCGGCCGGTGGAGAACCCGATGTCGCCTAAATTCGCTGCGATACCATCCTTTTCGGAGATAATATCCCAGATTGGAGAAGCCATCTGGGTAATCGGGCCGACCGGCCACTGGGTATTCGTCAACCCGACGTTCGCCAAATTCATCGGCATCCAGGCCGACGAAGTCTATTCCCACGCGCTTTTCGATTATATCCATCCGGATGACAAGGGTTCGGTCGCGGAGGGCTTCGAGCAGCTCAAAAAAGCCGGCGAAATGATCGAACTTAGGTATCGCCTAATCCACCGGGAAGGCGTGGATGTTTGGGTTTCCAGCGTAGTTACCGCGGTTCGCGATTCGGCCAGGCAAATTCAGTATTACGTGGGTACGTCGCGCAAAGTAAGCGCGGAATCCGCGGGGTATTCCGGAGTTGATTTTGCGTCGGGGGCGAAACAGCAGGCACTCCCTGGCGCGCCGGACATTCCCTTCGAGCTGGTGATTATGGGCATGGCCACGCCGGTGTGGGTGGTTGACATCGCCAGGAATTTTGTCTTCTCCAATCCTGCTTTCAACCTTTATGTAGGCTTTTCGCAGGAAGAGCTTGTGGGAAAAACAATAGAGCAACTGATCAATGATAAATCGCGCGATTTGCTGGATGCTTCGATTAAAAGGTTGGTGGAAGGCGAGGAAAACGCGGAGGTGGAAATTGAGTTCCGAAAGCGGGAAGGCTGGAATGAATCTCAGAAGTTCGTGATACGGCCCGTCAGATCGTCGCAAGGTGCGATTCAATTTTTCATAGGGAATTCGCGCGGAGAGGGGGAAATAATTTCCGAAAGCGCCCTTCCCGATCCAACCGCTCCGTACCGGGAAACGCTTGAGAAAATCGGCGCGCCGTCCTGGATCTCCGATGCGAAAGGTCAGTTCATTTTTGTCAACGGCGCATTTTGCACAACATTCGGCTTGCGGCCGGGCGAAATACCATCGGAGCCTTTGCAAACCCTTGTTCACCCCGATGATCAAGGTATTGTAAAGAGTGCTTTGCAAGATTTGCGGACAACCGATACCGTCAAGTTGACTTTCCGGTTTTGCCCGGTACCGGCCAGGATATTCTGGGTTGATCTTGTGCTGTCCGGTCTTAAAACCAAGGAAGAAGGGCTGATTTACGTGGTGGCCACCGCGCACGATATGACGCGGGAGCGTGAATTGGAAAATCAGACGATTCAGCTCAGGGATCGTCTCCAAGCGGTAATAGATCAAATTCCTGACGCAATCCTTGCAACGGATAATCAGGGAAAGATTCGCGTAATCAACCAGCGCGTTCCGGATTTGCTCGACATGCTCGAGCTTGAAATAATCGAGCAGAGCCTGACGGATGTTTTCGGCGGTTCCGCAAGCGCGCCAATGAAAGAAATACTGGAAAAGGCGCTTGGCGGAAAAGACGGAACGTCCACGATCACACTCGGCAACGGCTCTGATTCTTTGCCGCTTATACTGAAGTACGCGCCTTTGATGCACGAAGGGGTAATCGACGGTGCGGTTTTCGTTCTTAAGTCGGTGAAATGATCAAGCGGCTTTTCCGCTGTTTTTGGGGCGGGGCTGCAGGGAGCTGAAAAATGGGATTTTGGAAAAGACTAGGCAGGTTTTTCCGGGCGCTCTTTGGGGGCGCGATGAGCGCGGTCGAAGATCCGGAAATGATGCTCAGACAGACGATCGATGACATGCGCGCCAAGATCCCGCGAATGAATGAAAGCCTTGCGAAGATGAAAGGCGGCATAGTCCTTCTCGAAGACGAGCTCAAAACATACGAAGCTGATAGCGCCAAAATGAAAGCGACAATCAAGGCGGCCCTTGAAGCCGGCGACGAGATAGTGGCGGCGAATTACGCCGTGAGGCTGAAGTCCACTCTCGAATCCATGGAGCGCACAAAGGCGCAGATAGAGCAGGCGCAAATGGCGTTCAATCAGGCTATCGACCTTAGGAACGAATACAAGAAGGAGATTGAAAAAAAGGCCCGCGATTTCGAGAGGGCAGTGGATGAAAAGCGGCTGGCGGAATTCAAAAAGGAGGTGGCGAGCGCCTTCGAAAGTTTCCAGGTGGGCGATGCGGATTACACTTACAAGGAAATGATGGACAAACTAAAGCGCAGAACGGCCGAGGCGGAGGCGAGGCTGGAGGTCGCCATGACCGGAATAGACGCGGAGCAGTACAAAATCGACAGACGCGCCGAAGAAATCGAGGCGAAGGAGATACTAGACCAGTTTCGCGTGGAATGGGGATTGTCTCAGGAACAAAAGGCCGCGGATAAAACTCTGGGAATGGCGCAACCGAAAGAGCAGGAAAAGCAGGCGGAGTGAACCGCTATGGGCGGAAGTTCCGCGGAGAGGGTGGGATTCGAACCCACGTGACAGGAAACCCGCCAATCGGTTTTCGAGACCGACGCCTTCAACCGCTCGGCCACCTCTCCAAAGGGGGCGGACAATATACCACAAAGCCGCATGACCTTAAACGCCGGAGGGCCGTGGAAAGCTACCCGTTTTGCGAATTTATAATTTGTCGCGAAGTCCAATCAAATGCAACCAGTGCAGCTTTGTCCTAGTAAATGGTAATATATTCATTCCGCCAAATCTGGCTTTTACAAAAGCCTTGGACGGGCGGTACAAGCTTTTTGAGGTGAAGGTGAATGACGCGAGGTTCGCGCCTTGGAAACATACTTTTTGTAGCATTGCTCATCCTGGTGCTGTGGATGATCTCCGGCTATTTGTTCAGCGCGGCTGTGACGGACATCAGCTACAGCGATTTGGTTGGATTAATCAAGGAAAACAAAGTTGCGAGCGTTGTAATTAAACCTGACGCATCGCAGATTTTTGGAGAGCTTGTACCGGGCGAGTCGCTTCAGCCAAGCAATCCCAAGTTCAAGGACAGAAATCAATTCAAAACGAACCTGCCTCCCAACTACGAGACGCTGGTGGCGCTGTTGGTTGACAACGGGGTGAAGGTTGAAGTCGAGCATGTCAGCGCCTGGTCTTCGCTTTTTTCGCCGACCACGCTGTTTATGCTTCTTCTGTTCGCCCTGCCGATACTGTTTGTATACATGTTGCTGTCGCGCCAAATCCAGTCTTCCGGGGGCAACCAGGCCTTTACTTTTGGCAAAAGCAAAGCCAGGATTGCGGATGAAAAGGGCAAGAGGGTGACTTTCGCCGACGTTGCCGGCGTGGACGAGGCAATCGAAGAGCTCCAAGAAATAGTTGACTTCCTTAAGAATCCGCGCAAATACCAGGAGATCGGTGCGGAGATTCCCAAGGGAATACTGCTGATTGGCCCGCCGGGTTGTGGCAAGACTCTTCTTGCAAAAGCCATCGCGGGCGAAGCGGGAGTGCCTTTCTTATACATCAGCGGCTCCGATTTCGTTGAAATGTTCGTGGGCGTGGGAGCAAGCAGGGTGCGCGACCTTTTTGAACAGGCCAAAAAACAAACACCTTGTTTGATTTTTGTGGACGAACTCGATGCCGTGGGAAGGCAGCGCGGGGCAGGGCTCGGCGGCGGTCACGATGAACGGGAACAGACGCTCAACCAGCTGCTTGTCGAATTGGACGGCTTCGAGCCCAATAGCGGAATTATCCTTCTGGCTGCAACCAACCGTCCCGACATCTTGGATCCGGCTTTGTTGAGGCCGGGCAGGTTCGACCGCCGGGTGGTCGTTGATCGTCCGGACTTGGGCGGGAGAAAGGGCATACTTAAGATTCACCTCCGCAACAAGGCCGTAACTCCGGATGTCGATATCGACGTATTATCACGGCGGACGCCCGGATTCAGCGGTGCGGATCTGTACAACGTTTGCAACGAAGCAGCGTTGCTGGCCGCCCGGCAGAACAAAAAAGTCGTGTCAATGGCGGAATTCGAGGAAGCGATAGACAAAACTATCGCCGGTCCGGAGCGCAAGAGCCGTGTAATAAGCGAGCGCGAAAAGGAAATCATCGCCTACCACGAGCTGGGGCATGCCGTTGTTGCATACCACCTGCCTTCCGCTGATCCCGTTCACAAAATAAGCATACTTTCCCGCGGCATGGCCCTTGGATACACACTCCAGCTGCCCGAGGAAGACAGATTCCTTGCCACAAAGCAGCAAATGCTGGAGAGGATTTCGGGACTGCTCGGCGGCCGCGTTGCGGAGGAGCTGAAGTTCCACGAGATCTCGACGGGTGCGACAAACGACCTTGAGCGCTCAACGGAGATTGCCCGCGCGATGGTTACCCAGTACGGGATGAGCGAAAAGCTCGGCCCGCTGACCTTCGGCAAGAAGCACGAAAGCGTGTTTTTGGGGCGCGACTTGTCGGAGGATCGTAACTATTCCGAGCAGATCGCCTATGACATCGACCTGGAAGTGAAACACATAATAAGTGAATGTTACGACAGGGCTCGAAGCATTCTGGTCAGCTCTATGGGCTATCTGGACAAGCTCGCCAAGATTCTGCTTGAAAAGGAGCATCTGGGGCGGGAAGAGTTCGAAAACCTGATGAAGAACTTCGGAGCGGCATCCGCTTGAATTTTGCGATAAGCCCCCAAAATGCCTCCAGTTATTAACACTCGAATTCCAAACCGGGCTGTACGAGCCGCGTGATTGTATAAATGGGGAGATTGCTTGACACACCGGCCGATTTAATATACAATCGCTGCGTTCTCGGCCCGCCCGGGTGCGGCCGAGCATCGGTTAGCATTCGGGTAAATTTAGCTGCGGGTGCAGTGCTTGTGTGCAGTACCTAAAAAATGAGGTGTGCGATGCATAGTTCCAGCGGAAAGAGATTCTTCGGGCGGTTGCTCGTTGCCCTCTTTCTTCTAGGCCTGATCGTTTCGGTTGGCCTCGCCGCAAAGAGGAAGGATCCGAAACCGATCGGAGACAAGGACAAGCCCTGGTACAAGGGGCGAGAAAACTTGGAGAAGTACTTCGTCCAGAAAGGCGACCTGCCCACGGCGCCGCTTTTGGATTACTCCCAGGATTGCATGCTCTGCCACAATCTGTACTACGAACAGTGGTGGAATTCCGGGCACTCCCAGTCCTACAACAATCAATTTTTCCAGGACGCCTGGCAGTATTACCGGGAGTGGTGGTTGCACGAAACTTCCACCAGGAAAGATTGGGCGAAAATGGGGAAGATTGACGGGTCATCCAAGAAAGGAATGCACGAGCAGCCCGAGCGGGCGCTCGCGATTTCCAAAACGGACTGCCTTTCTTGCCACGCTCCCTCCATCAACGCGACAATCAAATACACCGATGATCTTGAGCTGCGGAATATCCTCTTAGCGATGAGGGAAGGCTACATCCCTGAATGGGAAGATATCGTCAGCGGCCGCGTTGACGACAGCCTGCGGTTTGACAAAGGCAGCACAAGGTACGACGAGTTGCAGGAAGAGCCCTCGCTTGACATCGCAATGCGCAAGCAGGTGCGGTTCATGCAAAGGATAAGCGATTACACCAAAGACGGAATTTCCTGCGACTTCTGCCATACGGTGACCCGTTTGTCTCACGTCAACGAACGCGGGGACGACCTTCACCGGATGCACAACCTCAATTACAGCCTGAACTTCGAACACAGGTTCGGCATGAAAAAATGGGGAAGCATTGAGGAAACGCCGACCGCAAGTCACACGATTCAGTTCAGCCCCGTCTACAAGCAAAGCGAGTTCTGCGCATCCTGCCACCAAGCCGTCAACGATTTCGGCGTAAAGGTGATGGACACTTACAATGAGTGGAAGTACAGCCAGTGGGCCAGGGACGGCATTACTTGTCAGAACTGCCACATGCCGGAATTCCGCTCGGTAGTTTCCAAGCACGGTCCCGAGCGCTCGGATGCCCACAACCACAGCATGCTCGGAGTTGGCGACCTGGCGTTCATGCAGACGGCAGCCGATGTGGAAGTCGAGGGCGAGCGCTACGATGATTACGTTGACGCAGTTGTGCGCGTAATAAACAACGGAACCGGCCACAGCCTGCCGACGGGCAAGCCATTCCGGAGGCTGGTACTTGTGGTCCGCGCGGAAGACGAATCCGGTACGGTTTTCTGGGATGCACGGCAGATCAACGCCGAACCGGGCTACCTTTCCGCGCTTCCCGATGGTTACTGGAAGACGCAAGGCGATTACCCGGTATTTCAGAGAGTCGTCGGTTCTTCAGTGCCCAATCCATATAAGGACGGCGAGGAAGTCCCATTCTGGTCGGCGGATTATGTGATTTCCGACACACGGCTTAAGGCAAACGAAACTCGTGAATTCCACTTCAGAATCCCCGTCGAGGAGGTTCCTGGAAGCGTGTTCGTCTCGGCCCAGCTCTTCTACCGCCAGGCCAATTCCAAGTTCGGCGAGATGTTCAATCTCGCGGATTATCCGGTTCGGATTGCCGGATACGCTTTGGAAATTAGCTAATCTTTAGGTTTCGTAATCCAATCGCCGGAGCCTTTGGTTCCGGCGATTTTTTTTTGCCTTGCTGCCGGTTTGCGGTTTGGGGCATAATAGGCCCGTGCCCAAGTGGAAATGCGGTCAGCACGTTTTCGAGCCGGACAAGACGCTGGTTATGGGCGTAATCAACGTCACCCCGGATTCGTTTTACGACGGCGGCCGGCACAATTCAACCGACAGAGCAGTTTCCCTAGCACTTTCGATGCTAAGTGAAGGCGCGGACATCCTTGACATAGGGGGCGAATCCACCCGGCCGGGAAGTGAAGGCGTTGCGGCGGAAATCGAGATCGCACGCGTGGTTCCGGTGATAGAAGCGTTATCGAAATTGAAACCAAATGCTGTGATAAGCGTGGATACTTCCAAGGCAGATGTAGCTGCCGAATCGATCGCCGCCGGCGCAAGCATCGTCAACGACGTGTCCGCCTGTTCGGATCCGCAAATGATTCCATTGCTGGCGAGCACAGCCTGCGGATACATCGCTATGCACATGCTCGGCGTGCCGCGAACGATGCAGTCTAATCCGGACTACAAGGATGTGGTGAAAGAGGTTGCCGAATATCTTCAAGATAGGCTGGATGTGCTTGTCTCATGCGGTGTCGCCGCGGAACGAATCGCTCTCGATCCCGGCATTGGTTTCGGTAAGCTTTTGGGGCACAACATCGAACTTATAAAGGCAATACCGAAGTTTGCGGCGCTCGGGCGGCCGGTCGTAATCGGCGCAAGCCGTAAATCAATGATTGGAGCGTTAACCGGCGCCGCGCCCGACGACAGGCTCGCGGGTTCGATTGCTGTCGCGGTTGCCGCCTCGAAGCTCGGCGCGCACGTAATTAGAGTGCACGACGTGAAGGCCACGGTTGATGCGCTGAAAGTAGCGCGGGCTATCTGGGGCTGATTTGGGTCTGGATTGCAGCGCTGGTCAGAAATTCGTGAACTTTGTGCGCGGTTCTTTGCGCAGCTCCTTTGTTCGTTTCGACGAAAGCCCCCGCGTTTCCGCCAAGTTGAACGAAATCTACGGGGGAGTATTTGCTTCGATTGCCGGTGGCCCATGAGCGGACTGCTTCCTGCAGAAATTCTGCCTTTTCCAGCCTTATCAACGCGGCCTCACGAGCCATTCGTTCGGGAAGGTCGGTGTTAAAAGTCCGCGGCCCGACGACTATCGGTCTCGAATAGGACGCAGGCTCTATTACGCTGTGCACTCCCGGCCCGTAAAAGCTGCCGAAGACAACGGCAAGCCCGCATGCCTGGTAGAAATCCGTAAGCTTGCCCATCGCGTCGAGTAGCAAGACAGGCGCCCCGTAGCCGCCCGGTCCATTTGAGTACTTCCAGCATTCCAAGCCATTTGATTTGACAAGTTCCGCAACTTCGCCGAAACGTTCCGGATGCCGCGGGACAAGCACAAGCCTTGTTTGCGGCTCCACCTCCCGAGCCGACATAAGTGCGCGCAACGCAAGTTCTTCTTCACGCGGATGAGTGGATGCCGCTATCCAACAATGCCTTTCCGCAAGTCCGAAATCCGAGCGCAATACCGAAAGCTGCGATTCAAGCAGCCTTGGCATTTCCACATCCAGCTTGATTTCGCCGCAAACCGCGAGTTTTTCCGCTGCCACCCCAAGCTGCTCGAACGAACTCCTGTCGGTCTCGCTTCTGGCAACAACAAAATCGAATTTCCTCCAAATCCGTGCAGTAATATAGCGCTTGAGTCCTTGTTTGTTGGCAAGCGTCATCCTGCCGTTGATGAGCACGCGTTTGGCTCCTGATTTGCCCAGCTCGTCCAGCAGATTCGGCCAGGCTTCGGCCTCGACCGTGATAAATGCCGCCGGCTTGAGCGCGGCCACAGCGCGCGAAACAACCGCCGGTATGTCGAGCGGAAGATAGCCAATCCAATATGCCTCGCGGGAGAGCAGCTTCAAAGCGCGTTCGTGTCCGGTGGCCGTTGTATTGGTCACGAACAGAACGTCGTCCGGATTGAGCTTGCGCCATTCCTTAACGAATGTGGACAAGGCTACGGTTTCTCCGACGCTTGCGGCGTTCAGCCATATCCGCCTTCCGGGCGGCAAACTCTCCGGCAGACCCCGCTTGGCCATTCTCTCCGGAAACGTTGCGGCATCTAGTTTGGAATCCCGTGAAATTGCAAGGCGCGCAACCGCCGGGCCGATTGTCGAGGAAAGAAAGCGGTAAAGCCAAAGCACGGCGTGAATTCTAACATCAGCATCCATGTTTAGTTTGCAGAAAGGGCGCGAATCGAGAACCCGAAACCAAGTACACTCCAATGGCCCGCAAACGCGCTATTTTTCAGGAAAGCTGAATGTCTGCAATACAAGGTTTATTGAAGGCAGTTGCGGTTCCTGAACAATGCGCCATGGCCCCACTTCCGTTACGAATTGCGTGGTGATTTTGCCTTCCAGCATGGGTTCGCCTTCTTCATTCAAATAGGTCATATCACTGACAATGGTAAGCGACGTCCGCTCCTCTCCGTTGAGAACGCGCGCTCCGCCCGCAACCACTTTGCTTGTCAAAACCAGGCCGTATCTGGTTATTTCGCTTTTGCCTCTTCTTGAAACCTCGGCAATGCCTGAATAGCTCCAGCTGTCTCCCACTTCGCATCCATCAAAGATCACCATGGCCGGAGGGATATATCTGGTGACATAACCTTCCAGCAGCTGCATCGTATAAGTTTTGTATATCCTTCCGTCCGATACGGCGAAGTGCTCTTCCTTTACCTTTTCGCCGTCAATATCCGTTATCAAAATATAGACCGGCGCAATTCTGTTGCCGTTTTCCGTTTGTATCGTTCTTGAGACCTTCTCGATCGAGCTTATTCGAACGACTCTGCCTTTGGCGTCGTAATACTCCCAAACGGTACCTACGGGCATCGGCCAGAAATTTGGGTTTGCGGCCGCGGCCGCGCGCCAGGCGATGCATACTCCAATCAAGACGATCGAGCTGAAATATTTGAAGGCCGAGCTAGCACGTTTTATGGTCACTCCTGAAGTATAACAAAGCATCCGGGCCGGGCACGCTGCGGCCGTGGCGGGATTGCGGCTAGTCAGCCCAACCGAATTTGCTTGAAAAATGCCGCAGTCGGGGAGCTTCGTACGTGAATTTCATACCGCGCAGCAAGCTCGATTTCTGCCGAAGTTTTATAAACGTTTCCGCCACATGTTCAAGATGATTCATCGTGTAAACCCTGCGCGGAATCGCCAGCCGAACCAAGTCCAATCCCGGCCTGTCTTTGCCTGTTTTGGGATCCCGCCCCCGCAATATCGGCCCGATCTCGCAGCTTCGGACGCCGCCTTCGATGTATCCGTACACCGCAAGCGCCTGTCCGGGATATTTCGAAGGGGGTATATGGGGAAGAAAGCTGCTTGCATCAATATAAATTGCGTGTCCGCCGAACGGTTTCATGCAGCGTACGCCGCCGTCCTCAAGCATTGCTCCGAGCGCGGCGACCTGTCCGGTGCGCCATCGAAGGTAATCTATGTCAGTCGCTTCGCGAAGGCCGACTGCCAAGGCTTCGAGATCTCGGCCCGCCAGCCCTCCGTAAGTCACGAATCCATCGAACAAAATCGTGTACTGCTTAAGCTCGTCGTATAGGGCAGGATCCCTGACCGCAATGAAACCGCCGATGTTGCCAAGGCCGTCTTTTTTGGCGCTCATCCACATTCCGTCGGCGTATTTGCAGCACTCCCGAAGTATCGAGCGTATAGATTTGCCTGCGTATCCATATTCCCTGGTTTTTATGAAATAAGCGTTCTCCGTAATTCGTGCGGCGTCGAAAAACAGCGGGACTCCGAATTTTCGTACGGTTTTTGAGACCTCGCGGATGTTGGCAAGGGAAACCGGCTGGCCTCCACCGGAATTACAGGTCAAAGTTAAAACCACCAATCCGGTGTTCGCCGAGTTCTTCGACAGGAAAGCGCCCAAACGACCTGTGTCAATGTTGCCCTTGAAAGGTGACAGGTCGTCAATATCCATGGCGTTGCTTACTACAAACGATTTTGCGATTCCGCCCTGGAATTCGATATGCGCGGTTGTCGTATCGAAATGAATGTTGCCGGGGCTGACCATTCCTTTCTTGATGAAATGTGTCATCACGACAAGTTCCGCACTCCTTCCTTGATGTGCGGGAAGAACGTAATCGAATCCGAATAGATCGCTTACCGTTTCCTTGAACGCGTAAAAGCTCCTGCTGCCGGCATAGGATTCATCGCCGCGCAGAAGTGCGGCCCACTGTCTGTCGGTCATCGAGCCGGTTCCGCTGTCCGTGAGCAAATCCACGTAAATATCCTCCGAGCGGAGGTTGAAAGGGTTGAAATCAGCCCTGTTGATGGCTGCAAGCCGCCTGCTTCTGGTCAAAAGACGCACGGGCTCGGTTGCTTTAATGCGGTAAGGTTCGATTGGCATCAAACTCTCCTTTGGTCGGGCTGATTATAACAAGGGACGTCCGTTGATTATTTGTTTTCGATGCTTGATATATCCGGCTCTTGGATATAAAGGCGCTGGTATACTAGGTGCGTGTTCCGTATCTTGGGCATTGCGCTTGCCGGGGGCAAATTTCATACCGGACACGCCGTAAGGCTGGTCAACCTCTATCAGCAAGCGCCCGAAGAGTTTTCGACCGACCTCGCGATTGTTACAGATCTTGAAAATCTTCCTTTGCCACCCGGCTCTGGAAAGCCGGAATTGATTCCTTTCGACTCGGTGGCATCCGCCTCTTTGCACTTATCTCGAACCATCGCAAAGGCAAATCCGGACGCTGTTTTGTTCGACTGTCTAAGCGAGCTTGCGGATTTAAAGACTGAAATTGCAAAAAAGATTCCTACAATCGTTTTCGACGACGATTCGCGTCGCTGCGATGGAATATCTATTTTGGTGAACGCGGTGTTGGGCGACTGGAACGGAGGTATATCCAGGCAGGACAATGGAATAGTCGCGACGGGCCCTGAGTTCGTAGTCATTCCGCAGGGGATTGGTGCCGCAAGGAGAAAGCGAAGCTTTTCGAAAGGGATTAATTTACTTGTTTCGCTTGGCGGAGCGGATCCAACCCGTTCCACGCTGCGGGTGTTACAGGCACTTGAAAGGTCATTGCAGGATTCAGAAGGAATATCACCGCAAGGAATGCACCGGTTGTCAGTGCTCGTGCTAGCGTCCCGCGATCATCCGGATTACGCTGTAATTTGCGAGCGCATGCGGCGTTTTGGATGGAACCTGGGCTGGGGTGTGGATATCGTGTCGGTTTTGCGATGGGCGGATTTGGCGATAACGGGAGGAGGAATGACCGCGCTCGAGTGCGCATCGGCAGGGGTTCCATCTCTGGTAATTCCTGCAAGGAACCACGAGCGGCGCACGGCCGAATTGCTCGCTGAAAGGGGATGCGCGGCTGTATTTGATCCAGACCTTCCCGAAAAACTAGACTTGGCGATAAATTCGTTTCTATTATCGACAGGCAAACTTGAAGCGATGGCTAAGGCCGGCCCCGCGGTCGTGGACGGGCGCGGCGCGGATAGGATATGGGAACTCATTCGCGGGCTGTTTCGCTAATCGGGAGTTCTTGCGGGATGCTCGGCTGTGATATCCTGCCTAGACTGCATATGGCAGCGATTTAGAGGAAGGTTGGCCATGCGTAGCGATAAGTTTGAAACCGATTCGGACGAGCAAAACGCAACGGGCGCCAGGTCGGATATCGGCGAACTTCGCACCGAAGTAGCCAAGGCTGCCGAGAAGCCGGACACGACCGGGCACTTGGTTTGGATTGTCATCGCGATACTCATTTTCAGTCTGTTTTCTTCATACATCGCCGGCTCCGAGGCTGCTTGGAAAGCACTTACACAATACGATCCACTCTCGTACGCTCCGTCGGCTCCCGGATGGCTGCTGGACTTGGCCGAAGTATATGGCAGTTCGCCTTCGTTCACCTCCAATCTAACTTTTGCAGGCGCGGGCGTGCTTTTGCTGCTCTGTGTTTTTTCGCTTTTCAAGCGTTTCACGTGGCGTTGGATTGTTTATTTGTTCGGCTTGCTTGTAATCGGCTTTTTCGTGAACGCGATGAGCTGGATTATGGATGTACACGGAGAACAAGAAAACCTGAATCCCCTGATGCTTGAGCCAAATATAATCCACATTCTTCTCGGAGCGGCGATGGTCGCGCTGTTCGCGATTTGGATGGGCGAAAAGTTTCGATTCGGCCGCACGCTTATAGTTTACTTTTGCGCCGCGTTCGTCTTCTTTGAAATACAGTATTCCTATTTGGCAAGGTTGGTAGTGGAATATTCGATCGAAAATGCCTCTTATGCGTTCCCATATTTGGGCGCAAAATACGCCGCCCTTAACGAACTTGTCTCCGGATTGTTATTGCTGGGCGGGCTTGTCCTTTTGATGGAATCGCTTGCATTTTACAGCGGTCACGTTCAAGTTAAAGGCATTGTTTTTATGCTCATAGTCGTAGCGATTCCCGCAGCGTACCTGCTTTGGGATGCCCAGAGCGCGGGAGAATACGCTGTTGCTTCCGCAGACGCTCCCAAGGTTTATGGCGGCGTGGCGCGGCATTTTCAAGTTCCACCCCCTTCAAAACATTCATATCGCCGAACGGCGTACATCGTCTCGCACCGCGGTACATCCAAACTTGAGCTGGAGATAGAGCCGCGATTGCGGGAATTACTGGAAAGCCGGATTGGTGGATTAAAAGGGGGATTGACTGGGCCGTTGCCTACCGATTTCGATTCGCTTGCAGGCGCAGATATGCTTTCATCAGCGATGAACAACGTGGATTTGGAACTTTGGCAATGGCCCGTTGCTTCCCTCAAGTGGCTGGGAGCTGCCGACAGGGAAACTGCCGTCAGTTTTGCGCTGCCTTGGTTTGTGCACGGCATCGTGGACGAGAACGGCTTGAACCATTTATCCCAAGCGATCGGCGCTATGAGTTTCCCCCCCACGGCTTTGAAAATCGAGCTGGCAAAGCAACTTACACACCGCGGACAGTTTGTAATGGCGGAGGAACTGCTGAATCCCATTCGCGCCGAAACCGAGCTGTTTTTGAAACGCGGGAATCTGAAAAGCAAAATCAACGAAGCCGGACTGTCGGCGGCAGAGGAAGAACTCGCTTCTGCAAGAGAGTTCGGCGCGGGCACCTTTACCTTACGCGTGCGCGTTCTTGACGATTCAACCCCGGTTTGGACCGCGCTTGTCGGCCTTCAATGCTTGGGGCACTCCGCCGCAAGTGTCGATAACAGCACAATAGGCGAGGCTCCGGTAGACAATCCATCAGACTTACTGACTTCCTTCCGCAAAGTGGATTCCTTGGGCGAAGCGGTGTTCGACAGCTTCACCGGAGGAAGATACCGTCTCGTGGTGCTGAAAAGCTCGCTTTCCGACCCGGAAGATCCGTTCCCGGGCGACGCGGTGGCGGAAGGTCTGCCCGAACTTTGCGAGCCGGGCGGCAATTACCTGGTTATTGTTAGGTTCTAACAAATTACCCTTGTTATTGGCAGTTTTGAAAACCGCCGCGCTGGTTCATCCGGCAAAAGTTGACAAAACCGCAGAAATATTATATGTATATAACTTGTTCCGGTCGCCTGCGCGCCGGCATTTTCTTGGCGGAATTTGAATGATTGTTGCGGTTTACCCCGGCAGTTTTGACCCGTTTACCAACGGCCACCTGGACATTCTAAATCGCGCGGCGAATTTGTTTGAAAAGGTGATCGTGGCTGCTTCGTCGGGGGGCCGCAAGTCGCTGACGTTTTCACTCGAAGAAAGGCTTGGCTTCATCGAGCATGCGGCGGCGAAGTTTTCAAACGTGCAGGCGGCAAGTTTCAGCGGCCTTCTTGTGGAGTTCGCATCCCGTATGGGGGCCAAAGTTATCATCAGAGGTCTCCGTGAAATCAGTGATTTCGAGTATGAGTACCAAATGGCCGTGATGAACAGCAAGCTTGCGCCGGAAGTGGAGACCGTGTTTTTGAGTACATGCAGCGATTATTACTTTGTTTCGAGCAGCTTGATCAAGGAAGTCGCGGCGCTCGGCGGAGATGTTTCCGGACTGGTCCCGCCCGATGTTTTGACGGCACTGCAAAGGAAGTTCCGTTCCGCAGGTGAATCCGACGGAGGAACAAATCTTTCCGGTGAGGGTGGAGGTTAACCTCGAATGGCGAAAGAAGGGAAATCTGAGCACGATCGTCCGCAAAGCAGGATCGAGCAGCTGGTGGACAAGCTCACCGAGCTTGCCGACAGGCCCTCGTTTTGGATTACTTGGACCGGCGGCAAAGCCATCATACCGGAAGAGGACTTCATCAATATTTGCAACGAATTAGTCGAATCCCAGCCCGAAGAAGTGATGGAGGCCCGAAAGATTCTCGCCAGGCGCGACGACATACTCCGGAATGCGCACGAGGAAGCCCAGCACGTGCTTGAGACTGCCCAGCGCAGGCTTGACGAGATGACGAGCGAGCAGGAAATTGTCCGCCAAGCACACAGAGAAGCCGATAGAATCATCCGGGATGCCGAGGTGAGAGGCGGCCAAATCAGGCTCGAGGCGCTTGAATACGTTTATGTCAAGATGGAAGAGCTGGAACGCCAGTTCACGGCATCTTTGAACACGGTAAAGAACGGAAAACAACTGCTGGAGAAGGAACTTGCCCAGATTTCGGCACAAAGCGCGGATAATGCTCCCGATGCCTGAATTCGGGTAAGTTTTCGGCTCCAATTGGGTATACTGGTACTGGTAAAGCGGGGCTTGCCCCGAATGCGGATTGTACAAATCGAGGTGAACTTGATGAATCGGGCTAACTTGAGTGCGTTGGTCGTCATCTGCGTTGTCGTGTTAACGTTTGCTCTGGCATCGTGTGGCGGAGGCTCCGGCGCGCCTACCGCGCCTCCGGACACCGGCGGTCCCAGCCAGGCTCCGACCGATCCCGGCACAAATCCTCCGGGCAACATAAATATCTACGATAACGGCGGGGTTCCTCCCGAGATTTCTGGAGTCGACCAGTACGACGGCAGGCCGAGTCCCTTTAAACCTCCTGTCATTTCCGGCCCGCGCGACGATGAGGTCGCAGAGGAGGAGTTCGGCAGTTCAATCCTTGTGCTGCCTCAAAACAGCTCCGGGCTCGGAACTTTGGTGTTGAAGAATTTCGAGGCAGGGCAGAAAGCGGTTTTGGTTACGACCAACCTCGATCCGTTTTACCTGAACTTCACTGTCGGTTCATCAAAGGGTTTGGGATTTCAATTACCGAACTCAACGTATTACTTCACTGCGGACAATCTCCAAAAAGTTACAAGCAGCACCGATTCGGCGCCCGCCCCGGAAGTGTTCGACGTTTCGGCCACTCCCTATAAGGGAATTAAATTCGGTCCCGACGAAAAATTGGATCCCAGCATTTTGGGTGAGCGCGAACTGGAATATGCGCGGCAGACCGGTTACCTCGACCAGGTTACCGAAGTTACGCGGCGGCCATCAACGCTTTCCAAAGGAGTTGTGCGCACGTTCACCGCAGTTGAAGCCACCATACAAATGCCGCCAATTGACGATCCCACGGCAACCCAGCCGCCGGAAGAACCGCTTCAATGGCCGTGGATTTATCAATTCCAGGACGGCCGCCTGATTGGCGTCGGAGCACATTGCTATGTTTTCCTTTCCACGGAAATCAATAACGGTTACCCGGATGGCACCAAGTTCACCCATCAAAGAATTCAATCTTTGATCCAGGAGTTCGATTCGAAAATTTTCCCGGTTACCCAAGCGGCGTTCGGCCCGGTCCGTACATACAACGAGGAAACGATATACTTCGCGCCAGATCGGTCCATCCGTTTGACTCCCGATGATTTCGACGACGACGGCAACTTGATTGGTTTTGAAGAGCCCAGGCGCGACGACCAAATCGAGAAAGATAACAGGATCATCATTGCGATTCTGAACGGCGTCGCACCGGGCGGCGGCGGATTCTTCATCTCTCCCCAAAACCGTCCGCAGGAAGATCCCGACCAATCAAGCCCGTATCAGGACGCCCCGGAAATCAACTGGGACGCTTTCAGCACTATATATCTCGATCCCGCTAACTTCCCGGATGACAGCGACGATTGGTCCGGAGCATTTTCCGTTCTCGCCCACGAGTTTCAGCACAAACTTCATGCCGACAATTCGGTCAGCAACTCGACTTGGCTGAACGAGGGATTTTCAATGTTGTCCATTTACTTGAACGGGTATTCGATCGAAAAGAACAACGTCATCGGCTTTTTCCGCAACCAGCTCGAGGAGTTCATGGCCAATCCGGAAGTCAACGCGATGTACAACGACGTTTCGATCGACCAGAACCAAAGCACTCTATACGCCACTTGGTTCCTTTACATGCTTTACGTTCTCGAACATTACGGACCGGGCACCATCCGGTACTTTTACACTACGCCCGGCAACATTCTCGACAGGCTTCAGCAGGCAACCGGCGAAACCCCGAGATTCACTTTTGAAAAGTGGATTCTGGCGAACTATATAGACGGGCTTGATGTGCCTCCGATGAACGATGATGAAACTTTGGATGAGTACATCGAAAGGGTTCCGCTTGGAGACCCGAGGTTCCGCTATGCCACCTTTGACATGAAGGGGCGTATCGGCGAAACAAGCGATGTTTTGCCCGGCGTAAACGTTCATCGTTTCCCACGGACCCCTGAATACTATCCGGTGGATTCGCCTCCTCAAATCGTGAAGCCTTGGTGCGCTCAATACGTGCTCTTCGAGAACGGCAACGGCGGCGATCTTAGGATCTTCGTTGATGCCGATGCTAATTACCGTACGTTTGTCCTGCCGGTCCACTACGACCCCGCAACCACCGAAACTAAGATTGATACGGATGTATTTATTCCGTAGTTTCAGGCTTGCTTATGTATTCATCAATCCCCGGGGAAACCCGGGGATTTTTTTCACGAACTGGCATGTCTGCTGCAAGGGAGGATTTGCCCGAAGTATAATGCGGTGGCAAATCCACTTTTTGGGGCTTGAAATGAAAGTTGCGATTGTTGGAGGCGCAGGGCGCGTCGGAATCAACTTTGCGATTTCGCTTTTTCTTTCCGGCTACGCCCGCGAAATTGTGCTGGTAGATGTATTGACCGACGTTGCTGACGGCGAAGCGCTGGACTTGAGGCATGCCACTTCGCTGGTCGGTAATGTCACTTTCGACAGCGGCGACATTTCCAAGGTTGCCGGGGCGGATATAGTCGTTATCACGGCGGGGAGTCGGCGAAAGCCCGACCAAAGCCGTTTGGACTTGATCCGGGTCAATGTCGGAATTCTGGACGAAACGATCGAGGGTATAGTCAAGTACGCCCCCGGCGCGATGATTTTCGTCGTCTCGAATCCCGTGGATGTTTTAACCTACCGCGCTTTGGTGAAAAGCGGCGTTTCACGCACAAAGGTATTCGGCCTTGGAAATGTCCTGGACATGGTCAGGTTCAGGAGCCTTTTGGCGGCGAAGTTTGGATGGAATCCCCTGGACGTTAATGCCTACATAGTCGGCGAGCACGGCGATGCAATGGTACCTCTTTGGAGCCAGGCTTCCTACGGCGGCATTCTGTTCCGCTGCTTAAGGAGCGTTTCGATGTCCGACATCGAAGCGGTGTTTGAAGAGACAAAAAAAAGCGGCGCGGAGGTCATCAGAAAGAAAGGCGGAGCGGGCTGGGCCGTCGGAATCAGCATAACCGAGGTGGTAAAAGCCATCGCCACCGACAGCAAGGCCGTGTTGCCCATTTCCACGGATCCAGATGGCAAGTACGGAATCTCCGGTATTGCCCTGTCTTTGCCCACGGTGGTGGGGAAGAGCGGAGTCGAGGGATACTTGGATTTCGAAATCGAAGCCGCCGAGATGGACGGTCTGGCCAAGGCGGCGCAGGTTTTGAAGGAAACGTACGACACCATCTAGGCTTGAGGGAACAGCTTGGCGGGCGTCAGGGCCGCCGAAAAAAATTTTTCTTTTTGGCGGCTTTTTTGGGCCATGATATTTGACAAACCCGAAAGTGTCCGATATAATAAGATGAGTTGCCTTGTGCCACCGGGGAAGCAGCCCGAATCCGGTCTCGGGCTGGGTGTTGGTGGGCAACTAAACCATCCAATCCCTACATTTTGCAGGAGGTGAAGGGTCAAGTGTTCAAGCGTAGCAACGGTTTTACACTAATCGAACTCCTGGTGGTGATCGTCATCATCGGGATTTTGGTTGCCATCGCCCTCCCCAACTTTCTGAAGATTAAGGAAAAGGCCAAGGAAGCGGAAGTGAAGCAAAACCTTCACTCCATCCAGTTGTCCCTGGAGCGTTACTCCACGGACAACGAGGGTCTTTACCCCTTCTATCTTTACGGCGGGGACGCGCTAATCAACATCGGCACGGTCTGGGCCCGGTATGGCAAGTACTACGGTGGCTGGAGTACAAACGGCCGCAACCCGTATGACAACTTCGTGTACGGGACCGATAGGAACGTTCCAATGGGCGACGCCCTTATATTTGAGGGCTACATGACCAAGTATCCCAAGAATCCGTTCACCGGCGACAGCCAGGCTTGGGAATACGGCCAAAACGGCGCCGAACGGGGATGGCAATGGTGGTACGCCTACGGCGGAGTTGACGGCAAGTTGATGTTCGGCCTCAACCCGTACGGTGAAGGCGTGCTGATCAACATGGTTCTGACTACACAGCAGAACGAAGTCGCCCTCAACTATCCCGGAGGCTTTTGGTACCACCCGCGTTTCGGCGACCAGGCGACTAACGGGGAGCACCTTTATTGGCAGTGGAGAGACACTGGTAACGGATGGGGAACAGTTACCCAGTGGCTTGGCGGCCAAATCGACACGGCTTACGAGATTTTCTCCAATGACGTTACCGGTTACGACCTTGGATGCGTCGGTTCCGCGACAAACAAGGGATTCGACGTTGACAGGGATACACCCAATGCAAGTCCGTTCAACTCGGCCGCATCGCACAAAATGCGTTGCGGATATCTGACGAACGGCCAAGAGCGTAACCCCTACAACGCTGCCAATCAGTACAAGCCTTGGACTGAAGGCGACGGCTGGGGAGACTTCTACATCATTTACCTGAACGGCGGACTTGACGTCAAGCCCGGAATGGGTGAAGCTGACGCAGGTTAGCGGTTGGGTAATTTCCGCTTGGATAGTGTTTTGGTTGTTTAGTTCACCAGGGGGTGACCTAGGTTGAAGAGAGGATTTACGCTGATTGAATTGCTGGTGGTCATAGTGATCATCGGCGTTTTGGTGGCGATTGCGCTGCCGAACTTCATCAAGATCAAGGACAAGGCCCGCGAGGCCGAGACCAAACAGAATCTTCATGCGATTCAGATCGCTCTGGAAAGATATTCCGCGGACAACGAAAGCGGCAAATATCCTTTCTGGATTGCCGGCGGCGACTGGTCAGATTCTTGGACCATCAACCAGCGCTATTACGATCTGAACATCACGGATGAAGATATTAACGAGCTTCCTCCCTCAAAGAGGAATCTTCAAATTGCGCCGAACGGTTTCGGCGACACGCTCATTATGGAGGGCTATCTCGAACGCTCCCCAAGGAACGCGTTCATCATTACCACCAGAAAGGGCGAGGCGGTAGCCAGCCGCCGGATTCAGCACTACCATCCGGCCTGCAGCTTCTGCGCCGATCCATCGGGAATGCGCAGAGACCAAATCGGCGGTATCGAAAACAACCTTATGGTTGAAATTCTCGGTCCGCCGATGGCCCAACGTCTCCATTTCAGTGGTGACGAATATGTGATACCGGTTTACACCATTACCGGCGGTCTTACCGACCCGGACAGGTGGCCGGTTTCGTTCACGTCGGTGGGCCAGCCGCTTCTGGTTGGCAACTTCCTGTATTACACGTTCTTCGCTTCGACGAAGTACAACTGGATTTGGTACAACGCTACCGGCGAGCCGGCGGGGTACCACTTGTGCGCATTCGGTATGAAGCTGAATGCGGCGATGGATGTTTACGACCGCAATGCAAACTGGCCGGATAAGGCGCGTACCGCATCTTGCGAATACGGCACCCCGCCAGTAGGCCTGCCTTGTCCGACTACGCCGAACGCTCCGAATACTTCTACGCAGTCCCGCGGAGGCCCGGACGGTATCAAGGACGGTGTGATCGTCGTTCTCGATTCAGGCGGCGACGCAAAGAGCACGAACCTTGACGACGCGGGTCAGTAAGCTTCGATCCGGATACTTCAATTAAGCACTTCTGACCGGGGAATTGTCCTTAGGATTTGTCCGAGGGCAGTTCCCCGGCACTATAATCGAGGGCTGATAGCCATGAAAAACCGTGGATTTACATTGGTTGAAATGCTGGTGGTTGTTGGGATCATAGGTATCCTGGTGAGCCTTGCAATACCTAACTTCCAGCGCATCAAGGACAAAGCCAAGGAATCGCAGGTCAAACAGAACTTGCATTCCCTTCAGCTCGCCCTTGAGCAATATTCAACCGACAATCAAGGCGTTTATCCCCCATGGATATACGGGGGGGATTTTACGGACTCTTGGACCATCAGCCAGGAATCCTGGGACAAGCTCACTGCGGATGACGGCTTTGAATTGGGCGGCCAAATGGTTACTTCCCGGCCCGGCTGGTGTGAGCCCGCCGGTCCCGGCGACGGTGACGCGCTTTTGGAATACGGCTACCTGGGCGAATATCCCCGCAATCCGTTTACGCTCACGAATAACGTAGATCGCAACAACGCTCCGGCTCGCGGCCCGATCAATCAAAGAAGCGACGGAGTCACATCCCAGAGAGATACAGGCGGAAGAAACAACAACCTGATGTGGGAAATATCGGGCGGCCCGCCGAAAAACCAGGGTCTGCGGCCGTTGGGACATCCCGGTTGGAAGTATTTGTATCCGGTTTACCCGCACGATCAGGCGACGAATCAGCTAAATCCCGGCGGCGTGCGAGAAACATCCACCGCACTTCTCGGTAACTTTTATTACTATACGGTTAACCGCGACAACAAAAGTTGGGGCGACTACAATCCGAACTCGGTGGATCGAACCGTGGATCCGTCGCTTCAAGATCCGCCGATTTGGGTTATTGGATATAAGCTGGTTGGCTACGGCGCGCTCTGGAACAAAGGAACGGACGTCTACGACGTTTATGGTGAATTTGAGGAGCATTGCCGAACAACAAGAACCGGCCCGGACGCGCCGGTAAATGCCGGTCCGGGCGGCCAGGACGGCACCCGCGACGGAGCCATAGTTGTACTTTCCTCGGGAGGCAGTGAAACCTTGTCACCCGGCGACCAAGCCTAGCGGTATCTTGGCGTTCTGCAATTTCAAAGTGGTTTCGCGCCGCTAGCTGTTGGCCATTATTTCTTTGACTTTGGCGGTTATGGCGAGCGCTTCTTCCATGGGGCGTTGCCACATGTTGCGCCCGAAAATGAGGCCGGTGGCGCCTGCTTCCATGCTCCATCGAACCTTTGTAAGCAGATCGTCGTCGCTCACTTTACTGCCGCCGCTAACCAACACGAAAGCTCGGCCCGCGCTTTGAACCACGCGCTTGAATGCTTCTGCTTCGTGTATGTCGAGATTCCGGTATTCCTGCGGAGGCTCGCCGACTTTTGCCGAATCGTACTTCAGTTTGGGCAGGTTTACTTTTACGATGTCGGCACCGCACTCTTCCGCGACGCGGGCCGCGTAATCAACAGCATAAAAGTGATCGCGACCTCCCTTGCGCTCGATTGCTTCGCCGCGCGGGTACGCCCAGACGATCAACGGCATTCCATACCGATCGCATTCGCACCGGACATCGGTTAACTGGCCGATGTCGTCACCCTGCGCTGGGCTGCCAACAAACAACGTATAGCCTATGGCGTCGGCACCCAGCCTGACAGCGTCTTCCACCGTTGCTGTCAGCGGGCTGAATGCCTGTGCGTCGCCGGGGATGGAAGTTTTTCCGTTGATTTTCAGCACCAGGGGAATTTCCCCTGCGTACTCCTTGAGGTACTTGGAGGCCAGCCCGTAATGCAAAGCGATGGCGGAATAGCCTCCGCGTCTCGCAAGCTCGTACTGGTACTTCGGGAACTTGCATTCCGGATTCGAAACGAAATCAATCGGGCCGTGCTCCAAGCCTTGATCTATCGGCAGGATAAGCAGCTTCCCGTTGCCGGGGCCATGCTCATACATCATCCTGTGCAGCCTGACGCGCTTGCCAAGCGGCAGATCAAGTTCATCAAGTTTCGGACGCTTGTAATACTCGCTCATATATTCCTCCGTTCTTTTGCGGCGGTCGGCCCGCCGCAAGTATGCATATCTTACAACACGCTCAAAACAGAATCATCTAAGACCGATATATTCAAGTCCAAGTCCAAATTCCCGCTTTGCAAAGCTTCGAAAAGCGCGCAGCGATCTCCAGAATCCGCCTGCTTTGACTCCGTATTCCGCGCCCCACATTCGGGTGAACTTAAGCTGATTGCTGCGCATTACTTCCCATTTTTTTTTTGAGCCGGCGCTTGGCCCGATGCTGCCGTCGTGGCGATGCAAAACCATGGACTCTCCGCAGGCGACGACGCGCATTCCGGCGGCCTCGATCCTTGCGCCAAGTTCGACATCCTCCCAGAAATATGGAGCGAAAATCGGATCGAATCCGCCAAGCTTCTGGAAATCCTGCCTGCGCATAGCAAAAAAAGCGCCGCATAAAACCGAATCCTCCAGATCCGCATTGACCTCCCGTTTCGGTTTCCGTTTCAGCCACAGCAGGCCGCGGTTCGCCCATATTTCGTTCAGGTTCTCGATTTCGGCAAGCGCGGAGTTGAATATCAATGGCATCGCGGCTCCGATATCGGGTTCCGCGAGTGCTTTCGATAGTGCATCCAGCACATTACATAAAGGGTATTCTGCGTCGAATTCGATATCCGAGTTTGAAAACGCGATCAGCCTTCCCATCGCGATTGCTGCTCCCCTGTTGAGCGCCGGCCCGAATCCGAGATTCTTACTGTTTACAATCAACTTGAAATCAAGTGTCTCTTGTGCTTGGGCAAGGATTTTGCCGCTTCCGTCGGGGCTGCAGTCATCTACAACGACGACTTCGGGGTTTGAATTTTCAGGAGATGCGCTTCGAATCGCGCCGATGAGCCCAAGGGTCCTTTCCGCATTCGTGTAATGCGGTATGACAATCGTCCACTCCTTTGGCGACGCGTAACTAAACACAGGACGCCTGGATTCTAGCAAAAACGCAATCCGGCGCGGGATTGGAAAAATGGCGGTGTTATAATCGCGGTTCGCCGAACCGCGGGCGCAAAGGAAGATCGCATTTGAGTTTGGACCTCCAATCGGGCTTTGACGAGCTGCTTTCGGGCCTCGCGCAGATATCGAGCCAGAGTGAGGAGTCTGTCGCAGAGGACCAAATAACGCAGCTCGCCGTGGGGGAGGTGCGCAATTGCGCTGTGCTTTTTGCCGACATCAAAGGATTCACCGCGCTTTCGGAAAAGCTGCGCGCGGAAGAGGTGAAGCTCATAATCGACCACAGCTTCAAAATCTTCACCCAGGAAATCAAGCGGTACAACGGCCTAGTGGACAAATACATCGGCGACTGCATCATGGCCGTTTTCGGCAGCGAGGTCGCGGGGGACAACGACAGCGAACTTGCGATCCGGGCCGGGCTTTCGATGCTTGACCGGCTCGAACAAATCAACTCGCTGCTGAAACCGAAGGGGATTGAGCTGGGGCTGCGTATTGGAGTAAATTACGGCGAAGTTGTTTACGGCTCCGTAGGAGAGGGCAGAGACAAGGACACTACCGTAATGGGCGACACGGTGAACACCGCCCAGCGGATGGAGGCCAATGCGCCTGTCAACGGATTGCTCATTACCGCAGGTACGAAAAAATATCTGGGCGACATATTCATATACGAAGACCGCGATCCGATATATGTTAAAAACAAGGCCGAGCCTGTTGAGGTTGCGGTTGTCCGTGGGATTAATCACTGCTCTGTTGAAAGATGGCAGCGATCGGCCTTCGCGGGAAGAACCAAATTCGTCGGCCGCTCCGAGCAAATTGAGCTGCTTATTTCCCTTTATGAAAAGTGCGAGCGCGGCGGGGAAGGGAACCAGCTTGTTTTGATTGAAGGTGTTCCCGGAATCGGCAAGAGCAGGCTGGCGTATGAATTCCGCCAGGTGTTGAAGGAGCGCTCCCGGCCTGGATTGCGGGCGTTAAAAACTGGCAATCCTTCCTACACGACCCGGCCGTATTACGCGATAACGGGCCTGCTGCGCCAGTATTGGGAGATGGACGAACTTGAAAAAGCCGATGTGACGCGGGAAAAACTCACTCTGGGCATAGAGGAGCTTGCGCGCTATTCGGCGGATCAAGCGGCCTGCGCATCCACGTTGCCGATTATAGGCAATCTTCTTGGCTTGGAATACGATGATCCAAGGCTAAAAATGGATGCGGCGAGCCTCGAAACGGAGCGGAAAATCGCTTTTAAGCATTTGTTTTCGGCGATCGCGGAAAGAGAAAAATCACTTTCCGCTTGCCCGCTTTTGATCATCGTGGACGACATCCAGTGGGCGGATGACGCATCGTTGTCGGGGCTGCTTACAATCGCCTCGGAAGTTGAATCTTCGCTTCCGGTATTTCTGCTGGCGCTTTCCCGCAACGACACGCCGGTTCCGGAGGATTGGAAGGAATTCGCGGGATTCTTCTCGATGGAACTCCATCCGCTTTCGGCCGCGGATTGCGCCGAAATCGTTTCTAGCATGATGCCCGGAATAAATATGCCTGCAAGGC
>JABRWB010000083.1 GCA_039961635.1 bacterium | reverse complement strand
CGTTCAAATCCAGCCAGTCGCCGGTGGAGTGCACAAGCGTCCATCCGTCGTCGTATATCCGCTCCGAGGTCGCGATGAACCCGTCCCGGTCGCGGTCGCGTGCAAGCCCGATCTCGCCGTCGCCGTTCACGTCCAGGGGCACCGCGAGCGGGTCGACCCCGACGCGCCGCCCGATGTTCGCCCGCAGCATATTCTCGTCGCCCTCGTTCACGATCCCGTCGCCGTTGAAATCCCCGTACAGCGGATTCCCCACGTCCACGTCGCAGATGATGTCGCCGAAGCCGATGTAATCCTCCTCCGGCTTGAAGAAGTAAGGCCGGTAATGTCGGTTTGAAAGGTACTTGATACCGGATACCGAAAAACCGCAGCTTGAGCCGTCCCACCAATTTGCGGGTGGAGTTGTTGTTGGCGAAAACTCGGAACCGATGAATGGATAAGTTTTGGAAATAAGAGCCGGAAATTGTGATATGGACTGGGGCGCGGTAAGGCTTGGGATTTCGACGAGCGGGATACCAGATTCGACGCGATCGCCGCCCGGTACACTTTGTCCGGAGCTCAAATTCACACGAGCTACAATCAGGCCGGTATGCCCCTTGCCGAATCCGTATCCGGGAAGTCCGGAAATCGGATCAAGAATCCAACCACCGCCGGCCTGATTTTCCATGTACCAGAACTCCGGCCAGCTTGCCGGATTGTATTCCAAGAATACTAGTTCCCGCGGATTGCTGCCCACATCCTGCGGCTTGATCGCTCTTGCATTTGTGTCGTACTTCGTGTTTAACAGACATGTCCAGCCTGCAACCGCCTTGTGTAGTCCCAGCGGAAATGCCCCACCGGCCATTAAATCGCAACTACGCAACACGGAATCCATTGGACTTCCGGTTGGATTCGTGTCGGGCCAGTTTAAAATATGCCCTATCTCGTGCAAAACCACTATCCTGTTGTAATTTTGAGCAAACAGTTCCGCGGGTTTTTCAGGATTTTCCTGAACGATCCAATCGGCATAGGATACCTTTATTACTCCCACAATTGCATCAAAGCCATCATAATTTGCCGTATATCCTTGGAGTGATGTACGCCCAGCGGTCCCCCAGCTAGGATATTTAATCTCTATTATTGGAGCATAAACAACATCGATTATGCGATATTTTTCGTCGATTACATATTTGTCTAATCCAAGTTCCGGGTGCTCGCGAATTATCCATTGAAGTCCGATGCCAGCTCCGTCGTTGAAATCCACTTCAACCGGCGAGAAGTCCTGCACAAAGCTAAGCGATAAGTATCCATAGGATTGGTCTAGGTAATATTGGCGGATACTTGGAAGAGGCCAGCCTGCTTCTGAATTGAAAACAGCTTCGTCTGCAAAGTAATTTGGATTTTTCACGGCAAATGGAACATCGGGACGGTAAATCCGCTTGACGCGTATATTCAGCTCTCTTGCAGCCATAGTTCCGGGAGTGTCGTGGTACGGGCTGCCTCTTTTGCTTTGCTCAAAATATATTTTGCTTTCCCACTGGGAATCGATGTAAGACTGCAAGGCAAATCCAGGCCATGCTTCGTCTGGAATATCGAAGCCATGGTATCTTGCAGAGATGTCGCGCCCGCAGGATGCTCCATCAGCGTGTTGGAAACATGAACCGAAATCGCAATGCATGCCATCAAGCTGCAAAACATCAAATGCATCGGTTGGAATCACGCGAATCTGCGGAAACGGTGTACTTTTGGCATAATTGCTTTCGAATGCGGAATCGCCGCGGCCGCAGCCCGAAAAGGCCACGGCCGCGGCGGTCGCAAGGCCGGTCAGCACGCACGCGAAGCGCAAATAACGCAATCCGGTCTTGCACATTGCGCTACTCCGGATCGCCTATCTGGAATGTGTAAATCGTGGGATTGACGTAATCGAAGTACTCCGGCGTAGCGTTCTCCGAATACCAGGTACGGTAAGAACCGTCGGCATACTCGACAAGTTGAACCGTCACGTATCCCTCGGAGTTGGCCTTGGTCGGAATCTGCAGCAGGCCAAGCGGTGCTGCTGTTCCAACCGGCACACCTTCATCAACTCCTATCCAGGAGTAATTCAGGTCTATCCTTCGGGAATTACCTGAGGTCGGCGTTGGCAAAACGAACCCGGGGAGAAACGTGTAGCTTTCCGTGATGTGGTGGTACCAGAACGAAGCCGCGGAGTTGAAGTAGTTGTAGGAGCAGTTATCCCAATCCACTATGTCGGAATCCTGGATCACCTGCACCGCAATGGAATTTAGGTTCCAAAGCGGAACCTCGTTTTCCAGAATCTCGAAATAGACGTTGATATCGTCTTCGGGGTCGATCACCTGCTCTGACGCGTTGACAAAAACGCGAACGGCGTCGGCGTTATTATCATCGCCAAGGTAAATCTGAAATTGATCCGATTCGTATCCTTCGTCCTCACCGTCGTAAGGAGTGACGGAAACCCAGAAGTAACCTGTGCCATCTTCAAAAGTCGGCACAGTATACCCGTACCCCACTGCACCGTTGTCATTCCAGAACCATCCTTCGGGGAGCGCGCTGAGGGGATCTTCCGCATCCGTCACTCCATCGTAGTAATGGAAGTAATGGAACCTGTCCTTTGTGTAAGGATCGGTGTCGTACATAATCGGGCCTTCAACCTCGAACGACTCGATGATGTCCCCGTCCTCCTCTTCCCGGATATTAACGATGTATCCATCTACCGTTTCGAGGTAGTTGTTGTTGACGTACGCATAGTCGCCTGCGCCAAGCCCGGACTCGATCGTTCCGTCATCGTCGTAGTCAACCGGATCGAGAAGCGGGTGCTCGGCAATGGTCCACGTGTTGTACGCGGCAAGCGGGGTCAAATCCCCAACAGCTACCTCGCTGGACAAGTCTCCATCACCACGATTCATCTCTCCCCAATGGATGTATCGGGGGAAATTGTCGTAAACATCCTCCCCCCCCACAATCTCCAAAACCGCGTCATTTGCTTCATCCGGCGCGTCGCTCGGATCCTTCGGAGGCTCCCAGGGCTCGTAGTTGAAAGTAATCGTGCAAATCGAGCCGCCATCTTTGGGTTCCTTTTCGGGGAAGTTGAGCATGCCCACCCAGAAAGCGAACTTGCCCTTTTCCTTATAGATGGGGGCAACCATCAGTTCGCTGTCGTCTTCGGGGAACATCGAACCTTTAGTAAGGTCCACGGGATTGTACTTGTCGGGATTGTATGTCACATATCCCAGCACACACTTCCAGTCGGCCTCCTCCCCAGCGGAAATTTCGAGGCAAAGCTTCCCGCCTTCTCCTTCTTCAAGAGACAAGTCATAGGCGTCGCCGCCTTTTTTATCCTGCGATCCGTCCGGATCGAGAGGTTCGAACGTAAATTCGTCACCTTCCGGCCCCGTAATGCTTGCCGTCGAGCGAAAAAGCTCCTGCTCCCCGCCCGGCTCGCCCGCGCCCGCGAGGACTTTCTTGCCTTTTCCGC